>CAZEZQ010000329.1:1819-6413 GCA_964516245.1 uncultured bacterium
TCCAACCCGTTCCCGCCGATTCAAACACTCGCTCGGGCGTGGTGACTCTTCGGGAAGAAATTACCGATCAAAATCGTGGACTGCTGAAAGGTGAGGTGTTGCTGGAAGGGCGTACCGAACATGGCAACACGCTGGTGCAACTGCAAGGGATCTCTCAATCGGTGGTTACAGATAGCGAGGGCCAATATATGTTTATCGGCATTCCCCCCGGCCAATACACCCTCACTGCCGATTACCCCGGGTATGAAACAGGCCGTATTGAGAGCGTACAGGTGACTGCCGATCAGGTGACATCGGCCACCCGGCTTATGCTGAAAAAACTGGAACAAACGGATGAAGGAGAAGGCGCCATTGAGGGCACTGCTCTATTAGAGGGCGAAATGGAGCATGGCGGCATAACCGTCGCCATTGAAGGCACCCAGTTCAACACGGTAACCGGCATCAGCGGCGATTTTCAGTTCTCTGAAGTGCCTTACGGTGCTTATACATTGATTTTCACCAAAGGCGGATACAAAGACGCCTATTTGCGCGGCATTCGCGTGGCCAGCAATCAGACCACCAGCCTGCAGCCGGTCACATTGCAAAAAGATATCGAACCGCCTTATGTGGTAGATTATTTTCCCCCACCGAGAGCGCGCAATGTGCCCATTGATGAATATGTCGATGTTTTGGTGCGATTTAGTGAGCGGATGGACGGCGCTTCGGTGAAGAATTCAGTAATTGTTGAGCCTGCCGTATCTTATGACGCCTTTTTTGACCGCGAGAGTGAGTTGTCAGATATCGACGTGCTGCATTTGCGGTTGTATCAAGACGCCCCCAACCCGGTGCAATTCAACACGCAGTATCAAATCACAGTTATGCCGCAGGCACAGACCCCCAAAGGGATATCAATGGAGCAGCCGTTCCGTTTTCAGTTTTCGACGGATGGACCTTTGATTGTTGAAACCATGCCCCTGCAGGGAGAAGAAGGTTTCTTTTTGAACCCACAAAACCCGATCATTCTCGAAACCAATGCCCCGATTGACCCCAGTACGGTGGAACGCTCGATCCGCTTCCGCCCCCGAACCGATTCGCTTCCACTGATCAAGTTTGTTCAATATGAACAAGGGAGCCAAATCATTATCGAAACCACGCTGCGGGCGGATACGCGGTATACGTTAATGGTCGACAATTCGCTGCGCGCCGCCAACGGCATGCGCTTCAGCAACACCCCCTACACCCTGCGTTTCCGCACCGCCCCCATTGGTGGTGAAAACCCCCGGTTTCGGGCAAGAAGACGTTAATATCGGTGATCACGCTCTTCTCTAATATATTCAAATAACTCTTTACCTTCTAAAGCTTGATTCAAGATGTTTCGAACTTCATCAACAGTTAATTTCTTTTCTGGCTTATTGGAATTTGATATGGCAGATTCTATTTTACCAAAACCATGATAAACGTTTAATGTTTCACTTCTCTGATATATGCTCTTTCTAGGTTTATAACATAATACACAGTTTTAATTGAAATTGTTGAGTATATCGTAACCAGCGTCATTTGACGTGCATTAATACTCATTATTTTGACATAATCCACTTTTGCATTGGACAAAAATTGAGGAATATTGTAGAATCTACAACAACTTTTGAAGAGCATTGTTTGCTTTCGTATTGAAATGAATTCGTAAATTTTATAGGGTTGAGCACATGAATAAACTAATTCTTACCAAAAGCCATTGGTCTGCCGTTAAACATTTCCTTGTCGATCATAGAACCAAAATGGTGTTCACATTGTTGTTGCTGTTAGCAGGATTGATTTTTCTTTATCCCTCCACCCAGTTGTATCTGCTTTCGGCCTTCTTTCTTTTCTCTATTGGTTTAGGAGAAATTGTCATTTCGTACAAACAAGAGATTCGCGAGTATTTGAATTCGTATACCAATCGATTGCAGCAGTGGGCGAAAAAACGCAAATCCTTTGACCATTTTTTCAAATTTTTTGTATGGTCTCTGCACCATTTCCGAACCTCTCCCTTGGGGTTGAATACGAATTTGCTTGTATTGGGAACGGTGTTTCTAATGGTTTCTACCTATGTGCCTATCGCCTCCACCTGGTTTTTCACAAGTGGCTTATTTTTGCTTTTCTTTATGGCATTCGATCTCAGTGCGGGATATGTGTCTCATGCGTTCAATTCGGCTAGAGAAGATCAGAATCAAGAATTGAATCAGTTGAGTTTAAGAGTCAACCAATATCTAAATGGGGTTGAGACCACCCGCCATGAAACCGATACAAAAATCAAAGAGCTAGAAGAATCAATCGATAAGATGAATTACGTTCTTCTCAATCTCGAGTCGCACCAAATTACCTTAAAAGAAGATGTCGAAGCCGCCACTACCGGTGTCAATAAAAAAGTAATTGACATCTCGCTGAAAATGAACCAAGAGATCGACAACCGTTTGGATGAAAACAAAGAAATTCTTGAAAATGATATCCAAAGCAAAATAGCAGAAATGCATAAAACTATTAGTTCAGAGGTGCAAAACGAAATCGACGCCATTAAGCAGGAAATGGCGGAAGCCCGGGACAACCGGTTGGGAGAAACCAAACAATCGATTTCAGACGAGGTGCACGATAAGATCGATGCGCTGCAGGCTTCGATTCCCATGCGGATTCAAGAGAAAGTTTCAGAAACCTGGAAGACCGTTTACGACGACAGCCAGAAAAAAGTGGAAGCGATGCAGGCCGCCATTTCGTCTTCGTTCCAAACCATGATGGAAGAAATGCATCAAACCATCCTATCGGATTATCAAAGCAAAATCGACTCGCTGCGCAGCGCATTGGTTTCCGATTTCGATCAGAAAATCGAAGCTCATTTGGGTTCGCTGCAAAATGAAATTGGCCAATTGCAAGTGCATGTGAACGACAAAATTCAAAAACAATCCAGCGAGGTGGATGGCTTTAAAGAAAAGGTCAGCGCTTATACATCGAAATTGCGCAAGTTGAATTCGCTCAACACGGCTTCATACCAAACTTTCGACCGCTTTCTATCTTATGACGATATTCAGGAATTCATCTCCACTTGGTCTAACAGATTGGGGCTTCATTTGGATGAAACCATGCTGGGCTATTTGGCGCATCGAATTTGCCTGGTCGAAGACCGCTGCGACGGGCGGCTGGCGGCGAGTATCCAAAATTCGGTCTTGCGCTGTTTGGCGGCGAAGAGCCTGAAAGAGGATGAATTGAATGTGCTGGAAATTGGAACCTTGTTCGGCGTGGATATCGGCATCCTTCACGATACCTGCAAAACCGATTTCGAGACAATGCACTTCACCATTATTGATCCTTTTGATGGATATTCCAGCAACAATGGAGTTGATCCGGTGACCAAACTTCCTCTCAACCGCAGGACCTTTGAATGGAATATGGAACAACTGGGAATCGAAAATGTAGAGGTGATTCAAGACTTTAGTTACAACGAGAAAGAGTTGGATTCAGACGAGCAATTCGATTTGCTCATTATCGATGGCGATCATTCTTTATTTGGTGTCAAAACCGATTTCTACAAATATAGCCAGCTGGTAAAACCGGGGGGGTATATTTTGTTTGACGATTATGGGGATCCTTCATGGCCTGATGTAAAGCAATTTGTCGATGAAAAAGTTGCCGATCTCTCCAATTTGGCCTTTGTGGGAGCCGGTTGGAACTGCGCTGTTTTCCGCATGCTGCCCACCTATGAGATTGAAGACCAAAAACCCGCGAAGAAAGTCAGCCAAACCAAGAAGAAATCCAAAAAACGAAATCCAAAACCCACGGTACAAGAAGAGGAAGAAGAATTGTTCATCGGGTAAACAGTTGTAGGGTGGGCTTTAGCCCACCAATCAAGCTGTAATTTTATCCCCCATTACAAAATATACCGTGAGAGGTCGGTGTCGGAGACGATATCGCTGAGTTTTTCTTGGACGAATTTGGCGTTGACGGTTACCGACTGGCCGGACATTTCGGGGGCGTTGAACGAGACTTCGTCGAGCAGCGATTCCATAATCGTGTGCAGACGGCGGGCGCCGATGTTTTCGGTTTCTTCGTTGATGCGGGCGGCCATCTTCGCCATTTCTTTAATGCCGTCTTCTTCAAATTCAACCGTTACGCCTTCGGTTTTGAGCAGTTCTGAATACTGCCTGAGCAATGAGTTTTTGGGTTCTTTCAAAATTCGAACGAAATCTTCTTCGACCAAATCATCGAGTTCCACCCGAATGGGAAAGCGGCCTTGCAACTCTGGAATCAAATCGGCGGGGCTGGAACCGTGAAACGCCCCCGCGGCAATAAAGAGAACATGGTCGGTGCGCACCATGCCGTATTTGGTGAACACAGTCGAGCCTTCGACCAATGGCAAAATATCGCGCTGCACACCCGATCGCGAGACATCGGGGCCAGAGCCTCCGCCCTCACTTTTGGCGACTTTGTCGATTTCATCCAGAAAGACGATGCCCGATTGCTCGACTTTATGGATGGCTTCTTGCACGATTTTGTCCATATCAACCATCTTGTCGGCTTCTTCTTGAATCAATAATGGGCGGGCTTCTTTCACTTTCATGGTTTTGCGATTCTTACGGCTGGGCAT
>CAZEZQ010000330.1:0-6390 GCA_964516245.1 uncultured bacterium
TCTTGAAATTTTTGGGCGTCAAAGGGTTCAGTTTCAATCTTTTCGGCTTTGATCTCTCCAATTCTGAACCAGGAAACAATATGCTCCCATTTACTTTTGAATTTATCTGTATGCTGTAAAGATGCTTGGTAAATACGGTCATAGCGTTGTTTGTAGGCGTCAAGGCTTGCTACACCAAGAAATTGGAGTAGTCCAGTGACGATTTCAGGTACATCCTCAATATTTGATAAATAGCCGCGAGTATGTAGCTCCTTATATGGGAATTCCTTTGCCCACTCTGAATAATCGAGTAATTCTTCAAATTCCTCTCGTTCGTTTTTTTTTGTTTTGGAGATTTGGTAGTCCGAATCCAAATTCGTCCAAGTCTGGGCGGGAATACCTAACACCTTTTCAAACTGTACTGCAGTAACGGGTTCAATAGGAGCTACACCGTTAATAATTTCACTTATTAATTTCGATGACCTTCCGCACCTCCGAGCAAATTCTGCTTGATTTATATTCCGAGATTCAAGAATCTCTTCAAGTATTTCACCAGGTGGTATTGAGTAATCAGGTTGATATTTATATTGTCTTTGATTCATGAGAGTCTCTTCTCCTATTTATTCACAATGAACCACTAATAGAGATTCCAACGAGTTAGTGATAATCTCCTATGCCAACGATTATGATTGAAGTCACTTTTTTTACATCAATCCCTCCGTCATCCTTCAAAGGTAAAGGATCATGATTCGGACGGAAGACCAAACGATCTGGATGGATTAAATCTACAGCATACAGATGAACTTCCTTTTTGGCCTGGAGCTTGTGTAGACGAAATGGCGGTGTGTGTGGTACATCAGCCAACGTTGATGATGATGCTAAAAATTTTAAACGTTTTTGAATTGTTCGAGCCATTTTGGCACCGTGTTTTTTATTGAGCAATTTTTCACTATTGCACTCTTTCGCCAAATTGTTGGTTTCGAACATAACATCCATTGAATTAGGCTTTCTATTTATTAAACCCAATATTTAATTACCTTTAAGGTAACGGTAAATAAAATTTTGTCAAGACTAAAATATCTCAATGGGTAACAAATTATGAAAAGAAGGGTTTGAAATTTATTCTTGATCAAGTGAATTATTCTATTCAATAGGATGTATTTGTATTTAATACAGATGAGTCATGAGCGTATGATTTGCAGTAGCGGTTTTTCGAGATAATACGAAGTGGTAAGAACATGATGCGTCTAGAGAGAGTTTTGAGAGGGTGCTAAGGGGTTTGCTTATTTACTTCCACACGCCTACCAAAATTATAATCTTGCGAGTTAAATATTCAGTCGTTGTATTATTCTGAAAAGGGGGTGAGTATGAACTTTGAGTTGTATCAGATTTTCTTTTTGGTTGGGGTGTTGGATATACTTTTTGCGTTTGGGCTCAAGTGGTTTTGTTCACGAACCGACTGGCCGTTGGTTGAGGGGACAGTTACAGCTGTGGATGTGTTGAAAAAAGGGACCAATTACGTTCCGATAGTGGAATATGAATATATGGTGCGGGGAGAAACGTTTCAGGGGAGCCGAATTTCGGTGCTGAATCCAACATTTAGCAATGAAAAATCGGCGCAGGATTTTTGCAGAAACTATCCGGTTGGCGAAACCGTTCACGTGTATCATCATCCACAAGAACCGAAGAAAGCCGTACTGAACCCGAATATCCCTCCGATGTTTTATCCGATGGTGGTATCTGGAGTTGTGTTTATTATGATTGGGTTTTGGTGGATGCTTGATCTGTAGAGATGCTATTCAGAATTTAGCCGAAAGCCCCTAGAACATTCGAATAGGCTAACACGGTATTTTGGTTCGTATTTTCGATTTTCCCGCTTTGGTCAATTTCTATTTTCATTAAATTCTCAGGGGGGATATATACTGGAAATGGATAAATACATGATCCATTTCAATTTCATAAATTGCTACTTATGAAACAAGGAGCAAATGAAATATCTAGTCCGAGAAATTTGCAATGGCTTAGTAGGAAATTACTCCAACTATAAACTTGTTAAATATTTTGTTTCCAAGAAATTTCCTGCATTCCACTCAGTTGATTCTGGCGGCGGGCCATCACAAAAAAGAGGTCGGAGAGACGGTTCAGGTAATGGAGGTGCGCATTTTCACGAGTTTCATGATGATAGAGTGCCACTACTTCACGTTCTGCCCGGCGGCAAACGGTCCGGGCCAAATGTAAGGCAGAAGCAGCAGGTGAACCCGCCGGTAAAATAAAATTGGTGAGCGGGGGCAAATGCGTTTCAATTTCATCAATGCTCTTTTCAATCCACTCGATCTGGCTGGAATTGATACGGGGAACGGTGAATTTATACTCTTGGTTGACTGGGCAGGATAAATCGGCTCCCAATACAAACAATTGGTTTTGCACTTGATTGAGAATGGCATCCAGTTCGGCATTAAGGCCATGCGACCGTGCGAATCCGACGGTTGAATTGAGTTCATCAACAGCGCCATAGGCGCGAATGCGGGCATGGTTTTTGGAAATGCGCTCGCCGGAACCAAGGGCTGTGGTACCGTCGTCACCGCTTTTGGTATAAATTTTCGCCATGATATAGATTTCTCCCAACTCATTGAATTCACTGATCTCACAGGAATCACAAACGAAATTCCTACCTGGTTTTTCCCTTAACAACAAAAATAGAGCCGCAACACTGCGGATGTAATTGTAAGGGCAGAACGGCAGTTTCGGAATGGAACGAAAGAAGGCATCTTATAACACCCCGCGATTTCGCAAGGAGGGCGACGTTGAAAATGCGCCATGGCGTGCTCCTGCGGAGCCGGGTTGATTGAACCACTTTTGATTACCATATATTGTTTGCTTAATCCAAAATGTTAACACAAAAAAGGTATTTCAATATTTACGTTGAATGTCTCATGCGTTGCTTTGGTGCGATTGATTTGAGCTTTCAATCAGCCCGGCTCGGCGGGAGCCTCGCCCTCCCAAAGGCAGCAGCCCGGCTCGGCGGGAACCTCGCCCTCCTAACGGCAGCAGCCCGGCTCGGCGGGAGCCTCGCCCTCCTAACGGCAACGACTGGCACCACAGGCGACGCTCCCGCTTAAGTTAATGACATTGGTTTAGGAGGGGGTTAAAATGAACTACCCTTTACCTTCATTGAATACTGAGAACTAAATTTACTTCTATCGTTTCAATTCTTGAGGATTGTTTTTTTAGCGTCTCTGGTTAGTATCAACCAATGTTATTTTAACACCAATAGGAGAAGTGTTTCGCTCATGGCAAAAGTGGTCGTTACCGGTGGAGCGGGTTTTATCGGATCTCATCTGGCTGGACGAATGCTGACAGAAGGCCATCAAGTGGTTGTGATCGATAACTACGATACCGGCCGCCGTGAAAACCTGTCTGAATACGAAGACAAAATCACTCTTTGTGAAATCAACATTTGTAATTTGGAAGCCATGCAATCGGCGATGAAGGGAGCCGATTATGTGTTACACCAAGCCGCGCTTCCATCGGTCCCGCGCTCGCTCACCGATCCATTAGAGAGCCATTCTGTCAATACTACCGGCACATTAAATGCGCTTATCGCTGCACGTGATAACGGCGTCAAGCGGTTTGTCTATGCGGCCTCGTCATCGGCCTATGGTGATACGGAGGTATCGCCAAAGCATGAAGAGCTGGTTCCCAATCCAATCTCCCCGTATGGGGCGGCAAAACTCACGGGTGAACATTATTGCAAAGTCTTTTATGATTCATTTGGGCTCGAAACCGTCTCCCTTCGCTATTTCAATGTTTTTGGTCCCCGGCAAAATCCCCACTCCGCTTATACTGGAGTCATGGCAATCTTTATCCCTCTCATGCTGCAAGACAAAGAACCCACGATTTATGGAGATGGCACACAAACCCGGGATTTCACCTATATCGACAATAACATCCATGCCAATTGGCTATCGCTTTTTTCAGAGAAGGCGCCAGGTCAAATGATGAACATCGCTTGCGGAGATAGCCAAACAGTGTTGCAAATTGTAAACACCATCAATGACATTCTGGGCAAAAACATTGAACCCAAATTTGAACCCACCCGTCCCGGCGATATTCAGCATTCCTGCGCCGCCATCGACAAAGCCAAAACCCTATTGAATTTCGAACCAATCGTGAAGTTTGAAGAAGGGGTGAAACGCACCATCGCCTGGTACCGCCAAGAGCTTGGGCTTGCTTGAAGAAGACTATCTTGGAGCGCAGGCGTCCCGCCTGCATTAATTGTGATGCAGGCATCTTGCCTGCATTAAAAATCTTGGAGCGCAGGCGGGATGCCTGCATCAAAGTGAGATAAAGCAGGCGAGGACGCCTGCGCTCCAAATTTTGTGAGATAAAGCAGGCGGGGACGCCTGCGCTCCACATTTTGATTACTTAAAGAACAAATTATCGAAAATTAATTTTTGTATCGCTTTAATGTCTTCTTCAATTTGCTTAGCGAGTAGGTATTAATCACATCTTTCGCTTCCAACCTTCCCCGCCGGGCGGTTTTGATGCCGAATTCAATATTGTCAAAATCGGTGGCGGCGTGGGTATCGGTATTGATGGTAAACAGCACCCCGTGTTCTTTGGCTTCGCGAATATGCTGATCGTTCAGATCCAAGCGTAAAAAGTGGCTGTTAATTTCCAACACGGTTCCCGTTTCTGCTGCCTTGCTGAACAAAGCTTCATAGTCAATATCCATTGGCGGCCGCCGGCCGATCAAGCGGCCTGAGGGGTGGGCAATGATATCGACATGGGGATGCTCCATAGCGGCAAACAAGCGCTTCATGATCTTTTCGCGGGGCTGCTCGTGCGCGATATGCAAAGAAGCGATGACGATATCCATTTCAGCCATTAATTCATCATCATAAGCGAACGAGGCATCCGACATAACATCCACTTCATTCCCAGCCAGCACAGGAAAATCAGGATGTTTCTCATTAAATTTGCGAATCTCATCAATTTGCTTTTTCAATCGCTCCGCAGAGAGGCCGTTGGCCACCCCCAAGGCCACCGAATGATCTGTCACCGCAATATATTCAAACCCCCGGTTTTTGGCCTCTTCAACCAGCTGTTCGAGCGGCATTTTGCCGTCGCTTTCGGTGGTATGATTGTGCAGCGCACTTTTGAGATGTTTTAATTCAATCAACTTGGGCAATGTGCCGCTGGCCAGTTCAAGTTCATCCATCCCTTCACGCAATTCAGGAGGAATATACTTCAGGCCCAGCGTTTCATACACTTCTTTTTCGGTTTTGCCGGCGATTTTCTTGTTGCTATCGGCTTCGTACACACCGTATTCATTGATTTTCAGGTTGCGTTTGACCGCCATCTCCCTGAGTTTGACATTGTGTTCTTTCGAACCGGTAAAGTATTGCATGGCAGCCCCGAAACTGGCTTCGGACACCACCCGAAGATCAACCTGCATATTATCCGATAAGACAATGCTGGTTTTCTTTTCTCCTTGGGCGATGACTTCTTGTATCCCGTCGGTTTTCAAAAATTCTTCCATCACCGGTTGGCTGTCTTTGGCCGAGACCAATATATCCAAATCGCCCACGGTTTCTTTGCCCCGGCGCAGGCTGCCCGCATATTCGGCTTTTTTCACCCCTTTGATTTTGCGCAGCCGTTCCAAAATATCGTTGGCGGCATTGGCCGCGCGGCGCAAATGATGGCGGCCCGTCGATTGTTTGGCGTTTTCGATGCCTTTGAGAATCTTCTCTTGTGATTTTTTGCCCATGCCGGGCAATTCGGCAATTTGCCCCGCTTCCGCCGCCTGTTTCAAACTATCAATATCCGTGATCCCCAACTTCTCGTGCACCAGCTTGACAGTTTTGGGACCCATACTGGGGATCTCCATCAAATTAAGAATACCTTCGGGCATGGATTCTTTCAGTTCTTTGTGCACTCGGATTTCACCGGTGTCGAGCGCTTCTTCAATCTTTTCGGCAATGGCTTTGCCAATGCCATCGATGCTTTTCAGTTCGTTGCGCTCGCGAATGTTCTTCAAAGGTTCGGTAAGATTTTCAATTGTGCGAACGGCACGCTGATAAGCGCGAATCTTAAAAGCATTTTCACCTTTGATTTCCAACAAATTGGCGATCTCGTCAAACAATTTGGCGATAGCGGTATTGTCCATATTGAAAATTGGCCCTCATCAAATTGGCTTTTGGATTTAACTTTATTGTAAGAGTAAATCAAAAACTATCGTATGGCAGCACTCTTATCCTTCCCTGAACTTTCCCCAGAAAATTTGGTTTGGAGATTCCACCCCTTATTAAGCTGATCTTTACCCACAAGCACTTGGTATGCCCCCCTTATTAAGAGGGGTTAGGGGGGATCTGGCTTTTCTTATTTCGCCGAATCCCCCCAGCCCCTGTG
>CAZEZQ010000331.1:0-6341 GCA_964516245.1 uncultured bacterium
AGGCAATTTGCACTATATGTTGATGCAGGCGAGGACGCCTGCGCTCCAAAAAATTGCGCTCCCCAAAAAAGACTTATTGCTGAATCGTCTTGGCTCATTATTCTTTGTTGCCCAACACCAATTTGGCTTTGTCTTCATATTCTTCGGCTTGATTTAATTTCTCGGCGGCAAACAACATTTCAGAATAAGCCCGGTATGCTTCTGCGGTATCGCGATGTTTGGGTCCTTTGCTGGTTTCCCATACATGAATGGCTTGTTGAAACAAAGTTTCGGCTTTGTCATAGTTGCCGAGGTTGGTATTCATCTTCGCCATATTGGTAAGTATATGGCCCACAGAAGAATGGGCTTCTCCATGAGCTTTTTTTGCGATCTTCAGGGCTTTTTGAAACACCACTTCGGCTTTTTGATATTTGCCCACCATTTCCAAAAGCGATCCCAAGTTTTGCAGGCTAACGGCTAGATCGGGATGTTCCACCCCCAATTGATCTTCTTGAATCTTGATTGCCCGGGTGTAGGCGGGTCCGGCTTCTTTGTAACGTCCCATTTTTTGGTAAAGCGCTCCCAGTTGGATGAGATTTCGAGCTACATCCGGATGCTGGGGACCGTGGACGGTTTCGCGTAAATTCATAACCCGATGATACAATTCCTCGGCTTTTTCATAATTTTCCATGGCAACATACAACTCAGCCAGATCGTTAATTGACGCCGCAATATCGGGATCATCGGCTCCCAGCACATCTTTGCGAATCTCCAAAGCGCGCTTGAAGAGCGGTTCGGCTTCGGTATAACGTTTTTTTTCTACATACAAATATCCCAACCGGCTTAACATGTCGGCCAGGTCCACACCTTCGTCTTTGTTTTGTTCTGCCAGGTTTTCTTCAATATGCAAGGCGCGTTTGAATAACATTTCCGCTGCATCCAAACGTCCTTGTTCAGCATAAAAACGGGCAAATTCCTGGCTAAAATCACTGATTTGAGGATCGAGCTCCAAAGGTGGAGTGTCTTGAATTTTTTGCGATTCAAGAAACACATGTTCGGCCAAGTCCAAATGCCAGGCATGAAGATAGGCGATGCCGCACTGATTCAAAAAGCGTATTTTGGATGCATCGTAAAACGTACCAGCCGGCACTTGGTCTGCCGCCCGGCGGAAGCATTGGGCCGCCTCTTCATAATCAAATTGGATAAGTTTCAATTCAGCCAAGTCTGCTTGAACTTGGGCAGAAGACATTTGGCGGGAATTACGCAATTCGTTGGGGTCTTCCATCGCGGCAATGTCTCGTTTGTAGGCATTTTTCAAGTATTGTTCCGCCCGTTGAAATTCGCCTTTTTCAATTTCTTCCCATGCCCGTTCTTTTAGTTTGTTGATCAAACTGTCTTCTGAGTCATTGTGAACCAAAGATTGCCGCAGATGGGAAAAACGTTCGCTAAATTTGCGGAAATTGATGTCATACTCATCTTGTGAAACATCTTGCTTTTTAAGCAGGCGATAGATTTCTTTTACAACTTTTTTGGAGATCTGTTGATTTTGTAGAGATTGGATGGTTTGTGAAGACCGCTCGCGCATGAGCGGCGACTTGGCCGAAATCACTTGTGAGCCAAAGAAATGCCGATAGAGCGCTCCACCTACCGCCACCAAAATAATAACCAAACCGGCGGTTAATAGGGCTCCTGTTGGTGACAGCATCCAATCAGGAAGGTATTGATGAAGGATTTGGAGAATATCACTCAAAAGATTTCTGCCTTATCACACGATACGATGATTAATATTCGAAACATTTTCCCCACTCTTACTTTGAAAATATTATAAAGATAATCCTCATACGAAAAAATACCACAAAACGATAGTGATTGGCAAACCTTGTAGACAATAGGTCAGCGATTTGTAGTAATTTCACACCCAAGATTGCTTATCTTTACCCACAAATTGATAGAGGGAGCAGTATTCCCTCCCCAAGTTTGGGGAGGGTTAGGGTGGGGTTGAGAATGATTTCATTGAGTAAAATCATAGCCCGCAACCCCCTCCCAACCTCCCCCAAACTTGGGGGAGGAGTACTTGTGGGTAAAGATTAGCTTATTAAGGGGGGTTAGGGGGGAATCTCATTAACTTAGGATCATATCGGGTTGTTGAATCGGGAGGGCGAATCTCCTGATGAGCCTCTTGAATGAGAAACCGGCTCGGTGGTAGCCCTGCCCTCCCGTTTAAGTTAATGACATTGCCTCTTAACCTCCCCACCACGGCGCGCAAGCCCCATTTCATTGGGAAATGAATAAAAAATCCTAAATCGCATAATCCAGAGATCAATTTCGTATTCATATCCTTAGAACAGAGTTCAATTATTCTACCATAACCAAATTAGCCAAATAGTAGATAATTTCAAAAATCAAAGGTGGACCCATTTCAATTGCTTGAAAATCAAAATTGATATGATGAACCATCTTGACTTCTTTTGCTTTTTCCTTAAGCATGAATGGTATCGAGAATGCTTAAGTCATGACAATCCAGCAAAAAGTCTAAACGTATATAAATTATAGTCACATATTGGAGCGCAGGCGTCTCGCCTGCACTATATGTTGATTCAAGCGGGGACGCCTGAGCTCCAAAAAAGACTTTTTGCCGGATTATGAGTCATAATGCATGACGGCATTCCTATTTTTATTTTGCGGCAAGGAACCACCATGATTACAGCAGAAAAACGTGACCGGAATTTGCAAATTATTTTAAACAGCGGCATCATGGCCGTGATACGCGCCCAAAGCAGTGACCAATTGGTCGATGTGGTGATGGCCCTGCGTGAAGGGGGTGTCAAAGCTCTCGAAGTCACCATGACCACCCCCAATGCTTTGGAAGTGATTCATACCGTATCGGAAAAGTTGAAAGACGATCCCGAAACCGTCATTGGCGTGGGGACGGTGCTCGATCCCGAAACCGCGCGCGCCGCCATCCTGGCCGGGGCGGAATTCATTGTTTCACCTTCTCTCGATACGCGCGTCATTGAGATGGCCCGCCGCGATTCGGCTGTCGTGGTTCCAGGGGCATACACTCCAACAGAAATCATCACCGCCTGGCAGGCTGGAGCCGATATCGTCAAAGTGTTCCCCGCCACATCTCTAGGTCCAGGCTATTTCAAAGACATATTGGGGCCTTTCCCCCAAGTGCGGCTATCACCCACTGGGGGAGTAAGCCTCGATACAGTTCAAGATTTTATCCGCAATGGTGCCTGCGCCGTGGCTGTGGGCGGCAATTTGGTAAGCAAAAAAGCCCTAGCCGAAAAAGATTGGAAGAGCATCACAGAAACCGCCAAACAATTTGTGAAACTCATCCAAGAAGCCAAAGCATAAATTTTTTCAAAAATAAATAAATTTAGCCTTGCATAAATCGTCAAAATGTGCGATAAAGGAGAATGATTATTTGAAAGCGATCAACTATTAACGCCAAAAACACTGGCGGAGGGTTTTAAGTAGGTATTAATTTTTAATTGTAGTTGGTCTGTGTGTGGTTATTAGAGCGCCCTAATTTTGATTTGGGCGCTCTACTTATTTGAGTCAAATTTACAGATTACTATAGACAAAATAACTATATTATGAAAAAATATTAGCAAATAATCGCAATATCGATTAAATATTATATGAATTTCTATTTTGTACTATATGGAGGACTCTCATGAATGGGATGAAGCACTTATTTGTTTTATGTCTTTTTTTGGCAATATTTACTGGAACCATTATCGTGCAAGCCGAAACATTGGCGTGGTGGCGTTTTGAAGAGGGGACAGCGGGAGAGGTTGTAAGCAGTGTGAAAGATTTTGGTGAAGATGGCCAATCGGAGGGGAGCCGCAGTGGTGGTGATGTAATGGGAGAGCCCACTTATATTAGCACTGATCACAATCTTGATGTGAATGGCATACCCGACCTTCTCGCACTCAATATGGATGGAGTGGATGACTATATTCCCAACATGCCTGAAATTACCTTCGATCTGTTCTCATTCTTTACTGTAGAAGCTATCGTCTATTGGAGAGGATTGCCGGAAGATGTACCACAAGAACGTATCGACCGCGGTATTAGCATGATTCTACAACAAAGCGACAGTGATGATAGCACAGGCCGTTCATGGTTGTTTATTAATGAAACCGATTCCACACTGCGTAGTTTTATTGGCGGTAGTTCCACCATTATTGAAGGAGTCGAAGTTCCAGCCAACCAATGGATTTATACGGGCTTAACTTATAATGATGGCTTGGTGGTGCTTTGGCTGGATACCGATTTGACTGATGGGATTCAACCCACCTCGAATTCCTTTACCAATCCGATTGATTTCGAAGACAACAGTGCTCCCCTCATAATAGGACGGCACAAAAGCCTCCCTGACAATTTTCATGGTATGATCAGCGAACTCAGGGTAACCGATAGCGGCTTGGGCGATGGCCCTCTATTAGACAATCCCCCCAACGATCATCTACAAGTCTCACAGTCGGCCCCAGTTTCAGATTGGACGCTTTTTGATTGATGGGTTAAACGAAACCAACAATTCTTCTAAACGAAAGTAAAAGACCGCTATGGCTTTACAACCTAGCGGTCTTCATATGTTATAAAAGTCTCAAATATTTGAATTAATGGATTTTATTTTTGATTTCACTTAATCCCACTCTTTTATAGATTCTTGCAACGCCCGTAGCGAATCAATCGCGTTCCATTCTGGTTTCAGCGTTTGAAATTCTGATGCGGTGTTCATCAATCGATTGATCATGGCACTCACCAATTGAGAGATAAATTGCCATAAAGCTTCACGGTATAGAACTGAATTTGAGCCGCTTTCAACTGAAGCCGACAACAAACGTTTGCGAGCCAATTCATACGCTTCCGTATAACGTTCCCAGCGGGCTAGCAAATTGATTTCGATTAATTTTTGCATCGCATGATCTTGGGTTTCTTGAAGGGATGGATTCAGCAAAATGCGGCGAAATTTTTCGAAATCATCTTCTGAGGTCTTCTCATGCATCCAAACCAATCCACTGGTCCATTCTCCAGAGTGGTTGTTATCACCTACAGTTTCTTCCAAAAGCCATATGATTTCGAGCGGTTTGCCAATCGTATCCAAAAGAGGCTTAAGCATATCATGCATATTGAACTTCAGTTCTCCCAATTTATTACTATGCAATTCAACGGTTTCTTGCCATGAGGGTGACTGAAGGCAGCGCAGATGAAGATGATACGTTTGAGAAGGGGAGAGACCTTGCAAACGTTCGGAATTCCGATCCAAATCAATCGCCGTACAAAACAGGGGTGGAAAAGTGGGTAAATCTGCGGCTTCGATCGCCCGGCGGGTAGGCCTGGGCTCTAATTGCGCAGTTTCCGCTCCCCGGTGGGCCCGGGCAGGCTGCATTTGATTGGAAATATGTTCAAAGACGTTCAACATGGGTTGGAAAAACTCATACACATCATCTATATGAATTTGGGAGCGCAGTTCATTAAAGGTAAGTTGAATAGGCTTGAACCATTCAAATGTATGACCAAAGTTTTGATGAAATAAAACTTTGGAAAAACTTTGGTTACGATCATTAATATAATGTTGATTTGAAATTGCCTGGGTAAAAATTTCATACCGCTTTGAGTCTGGCGGGGTTTCACCCGAATACCAATCAAAATCTTCCATTTGCTGAATGGTTTGTATGATGTCTTTTAACGTCTTTTCATTCATGATTTTTCATCCGTGGTATTGTTCGTCAAAATGACGATGAATATGATTTCGGCATTGGTTCCAAATGTAATCTACCGAGCCCCGGGGCACACCAAGTTCGTTTCCAATTTCTTCGTTAGTGAGTCCTTGGGCTTTCAGTTCCAAAAACCGGCTGCATGAGATGGCACGCTTTCGATATGTGATCACCACATCTTTCAATTTTTCTTGAATACGTTTCAAATCATGCTGGTTTTGCCAATCCTGATTTGAATAATCCCGTTCTCCGTATAGATCATCCGCTTTGGGTTCACCCATTGGCTCCCGAATACGGGAAGACATGCCGCAGTGCGAACAGGTCCATTGATTTTCGCGCCGGGGAGGGTCGCAAGGGGGAGTGGAAAGCCCCAACAAGCAAGCGGAAAAATCTACGCCGCAATGGCGGCAGTGCGTATCGGTGATCGACGGGCTGCTGGCCCCGCAATGCCAACAGACATAAGAATCGTGGTTGTTTTTTCGAATCCAGTCGATCAACCGCCGTTTTACGATTACGTAAACAGCGCTTTCAAAACCGATATCCATCATCCAAGGCGGCATGCGCCGTTTGCGTTCACTGGCCGTGGCCAGATAGCGGCCGTCTGCGCTTACCGCCAACGCGTCGACATTG
>CAZEZQ010000332.1:0-6341 GCA_964516245.1 uncultured bacterium
GGGATTTGGAACGAGGCGGCCGGCATGGTGACGAAGGGCTCAAAATTGGCCGCGAAACCATGCAGCCCATTTATGATTTTATTGATGAATCAAATGACCAACCTTTCTTTATTTGGTATGCGCCGTTTTTGCCCCACACGCCCCACAATCCTCCTGAACGCTTGTTAAAGAAATACCGTGATAAAACAGATTCTGAACATATTGCGAAATATTGGGCGAATTGCGAGTGGTTCGATGAGACCTGCGGTGAACTTTTGAATTCCCTCGATGAAAAGGGGATCGCAGATAATACCATGATTTTGTTTGTATGCGACAATGGGTGGATACAGCGGCCGAATCGAAGGGGGTATGACGAACGGTCGAAACGCACCCCTTATGAAGGAGGGGCTCGAACACCCATCATGGTGAAATGGCCAGGCCACACGAAACCGGAAATGGATGAATCCACATTGGTGAGTGCGATCGATTTGGCGCCGACTATATTGCATGCTTGCGGTCTCGAGCCAACAGATGAAATGCAAGGGCTGAATCTTCTGGATGAAGAAGCCTTAAACAATCGCCAAACGGTTTTTGGCGCCGCGTATACCCATGATGCGGTTGAGATCGATAAACCGATAACAAGTTTGAAATATACCTATGCCCTTGAGGGGGAATGGAAGTTAATTCAACCTTCAGGCCGAAATGATACAGGCACTCAACCGGAACTCTACAACGTCATTCAAGATCCACATGAAACGAACAATTTGGCTGCTGACAATGTTGAAAAAGTAAGCTATTTGCAAAAGCGAATCAGAGAATGGTGGAAGGAAGCATTGCCCGAATAATGGGTTGGGGAAACGATCGTGTTCGTTTTGAATTGAAACAGAAGCAATCTGCAAAAGGTGAATTTATGTTGAAGAGCAATGTTCGAGAAAAGATTTTGTACTTTACATTGTTGGCCGTTGTTTTTATCCATTCTGTATATTGCCAACAACAGATAGACAAATCAAAGAGTATCCCCGTCAGTTTTGAATTAGAACGCCCGGGGTATGTAACGCTGGTAATTGAAAATGAAGAAGGCAAACGTATCAGGAATTTAATTCAGGATACCTGGTTTGAAGCGGGATTGCACACCATCTATTGGGATGGATATAATCAGGGCGAACGCTGGGTGCATCCACCCAAAGAAACTGATAGCAACAAAGAATCCAAACTATACAATCTTTACCGCCAGCGGGTCGAACCAGGGAGGTACTATGTACGCGGATTGGTGCATGATGATATTGAATTGAAATATCAAATGGCGGTGCAAAGCCCGGGTGCTCCGCCGTGGCACACGCCGGATCACACCGGTGCTTGGCTAGCCGATCATACGCCCCCGCTTGATGCCCTCTTTCTTCCGCAAGGTTCGCCTTATGCCGATAATCCTCAAATTCTCTTTTGCGCCTCGACTGGTGAATGCGGGCATTCATTGATGTGGCTCAATCAAGACGGCGAAAAAGAGTATGGCAAAAAGATGGGGTGGGATGGCGGTTATGCACTGGCTCAAGATCGTGGTGAAGATTGCAATGAAGCTGTACATGCCTATTCGCTTGCGCTGAGAAAGGGAACATTGCGGTTGTTCGCATTGAAACAAGATGGCAGCCATGAACAGATCTATAGCCGGGAGCTGGATAAACCATACGACCGCCGTACCGGCATCTCATTGGCGGTGTTCAACCAGACTGCTGCCATCACTTTGACGCTTGATGACCGGCTTTTGTTTGTGGATTTGCAGAACCAAGAAGAAAAAGCCGCAGTCAATATAAAAGCGCCTCGAGGTTTGTTCTATAAAATAGAACAAGAACGCTTGTATATTGTTACCGGCAAGCAGGTGTTGAATTGCAGTGTCAATTGGGAAGATGCCCGCATTGTTGAAAAAACAGTGTTCATTGATGAACGTTTGCAGGAGCCCAATCAATTGGAAATGGATTCACGGGGCCATTGCTATGTATCCGATTGGGGCGATCATCATCAAGTCAAAGTTTTCGATGAAAAGGGACAATATATTCAAAGTATCGGCAAGCCCGGCGGCAAGCAATTTGGTTATTATGACGAACGGCGCATGCATTTCCCAAATGGTATGGCGGTAGATCAAAAAGGCCAACTGTGGGTGGCCGAATGCGATTACGCCCCCAAGCGAATCAGCGTGTGGGACGCAACGAATGGTGAATTTATCAAAGCCTATTACGGGCCGCCCCGTTATGGCGGGGGAGGGCATGTTGATCCTAAAGATCCATCCCGTTTTTATTATCCCAGCAAAATGCAGGGGATTGAGTTTACTCTTGATTGGGAAGTTGGATCGTCAAAACCCAAAGCCATATATGCTTTACAGGATGAGACGATTGCAAGAGTTCCTTCAACGCCGGTATATGCGAACGATCAATTGTATTTGATCAATACCTTCAATGGACCTCACCGTTTCAAAGCCCCTGATGGCGGCGTGTTTCTCTATGAAGATGGCGTGGCGCATTGTGTGGCCCGCGCAGGATCGAACACCAGAAAAGCAATGGAACCCATGTTGGACCGTTACTCAAAAGAAGACCCTGAACTTGCGAGTAAATTGGACGAAATGTTTGAAGGCAATCAAAAAAGCCAGTTTTGCGTATGGAGCGATTTGAACCGCGATAAAAAGCCTCAAGCCAATGAGATACAAGGGATCAACATGGGTGAAGAGCCGGTTAAGCGGCATTTTGGCAATGTGGCTATCGGCCCTGATTTGTCAATATATACCACCGCAGGATTGTATATCCCTCCGCCAACCTTCACAGAAGATGGAGTTCCAGTTTGGGATCTGGATCAAGCGGAGTATTTCTGTGATGAGACCGATCATCTCTCCGATGTGATTCATGCTGGAGAGTACTTTATCTATATGAGCGGCCATTATGGCGGTCCATTGCGGGCCTTCAAAGACGGCAAACGCATGTGGATGTATCATGCGCAAAAAGGCCGCAACGCCCCTGCGCCCCGTTTTCGTGGCGATTTAACCAATATCACCCGTGTGCTGGGTCCCTCTTTTGAACCTGGAGGAGAAGCGGGAGAAACCTGGGCAGTTGCGAGCAACGAAGGCTCGATCAACTTGCTGACCAGCGATGGATTGTTTATTACCGATGTCGGTGGGGATATACGGGTTCATCCCATATTGCGCTTGCCCAAGGCAGAACAGGGGATGATTCTAGATGATTATAGTTTTGATGATGAGCACTTCTGGCCCAGTGTTCGGCAAACCGAAGATGGAAATGTGTATCTTGTTGCGGGCAAAGAATTCTCTGGAATCTTCGAAATCCTCCATTTGGAATCTATCCGACGGTTGCCGCGTAAAGGCTTCAGAGTAACAAATAATATGTTGGCGGGAATTTCTGAAGAAAGGGTAGATTCACCAATCGATGAAAAAGAGAGAATGACAACAGTCCATGAAATGAAGCATACTCTTACAGTGGATGGCAAACTAGAGGAATGGCCGAGTGATTTTTGGTTTACCATTGATGAGCGTCGATCCATCGAAGGCGCATTGGCCTGGCATGATAAAACCTTGTATGCCGCTTGGAAGACCGGACGTGATGATCTGCTTTACAACAATGCTTCGGATGGCTGGACCTATGCTTTCGCCAGCGGTGGAGGATTGGACCTCATGCTGCGAAGCAATCCATTAGCAACAACCGGCAAAAAACAAGGCCATAAAGAACGCTTTGCGCCGCCGGGTGAAGGAGACTTGCGTTTGTTTATGACTCGCGTTGGTGACCCTGAAACTGGAGATCTTCTCGCTGTGCGCTACGTACAAAATGGGAAGAATTGGCGGGGGGAATCTATGGTATTCGATTCACCAGTGGGAGCGGCACAATTCGATGCGGTGGCAGAAGTGAGTGATGAAATTAAACTGGCTCAACACAATGGTGTTTTCGAAGCGGCTATCCCCTTTGATGTGATTGGGTGGCAAGAATTACCCTCAACGGCAACCTGCGGTGACCTAGGCGTTTTGATTGGCGACCCTAGTGGGACGAGGTTGCGGTTATATTGGAGCAACAAGAAAACCGGCATTGTTAGCGATTTGCCTAGTGAAGCGGTTTTACAGCCTGACGATTGGGGTGAATTGGAATTTGAGAATGAATGAAAAAAATTTTCTTATTATATTGTAACTCTTGGGCTTACAGGCATTATCTTAGTATGTTGTTTTAAGTTTGGTGAAGAGTTGCCTCGTAGAAAAAAATAAAAAATTATTCAAATAACAAGAATTTTTCTAAAGAAATGATTGAAGCAAGATTATTGTTGTGGTAAGATTAGAATAATTGAAATTCACAAGCGGTAATTCTACTTTACAACTCATTTGCGAAATAACATAGAAGATCATATAAATTTGATTTCTATTTTTGAATTCTAAGGTTGAGGCAATGTCTAAGAAAAAACGCAGGAAAAACCAAAGCAAAAATACTGTATCTCAAAATTCCGTCACTGCTTCTTTAGTTCAAGACGCCATTCAAAAAGACAAAAGTCAGCTAGCGGTAGATTTGGCGAAAAAGTATGTCAAAGAAAATCCAGATCAAAGTGATGGAGAATCATTACTAGCGCAAGCCTATCAATTGCGAATAAAAAAATTGCTGGAAGCTGGCCTGGTGGATGAAGCAAAAAGTTTGGTCGACACCGCAAAATCCAAATGTCCGAATCATATTCATATGTTTAATGACATTCGCCGGAGGACTTATCATTTTCCCCTAACACCAGATGAGGTGGAAGATATTGTAGTGACTCTCAGCACCTCAGAAAGCAATGAGCAAACTCAACATCTTTCAAAACTGCTTGGTGAGGGTTTAAGCAATCCCGCTTTCATTGCAGATTGTTCGAAACTTCCAAACGATCATCCACTGAAGAAAGAAGCGTTAGTAGTTCAAAAAGCATTTGAAGCGGTTACGGGAAATCATTCAGAATTTGAACAACGACAAAATTTGCAGCAGCTCTCATCGGTTTCCAGAAAATCTCCCCTTGCCAATTGGTGTCTGTTTATTCGTGCTTTGGATGCTTATCATCAACAGAACGATCAACTCTGCATTGAATTGTTGAGTCGAATCCCCGAACATACAACATTGGCTCAAGTGAAAAGCATTCTGCAATCGAAAATCAACCATGTGACCAAACCCGATGGGCTTTCATCCCGACCCACCCGAGAATTGTGGAAAGCGTTAACTCCCGAATCTCGTGATAAACAGTTGCAGGATATCGTGGATGTTATTCAGAAAGGTCAAACCCGGGTATTGAAAACCCGAATCGAGCAGTTGTTTCAATCCCACTGGGTTAACACTCCATTTCTCAAACGCGAAGCCGCCCGTTTTATTTTCCAGCGACTGGTTTATGAAGATGTGTTTGATCAGTCGGTTTTGAAAATTCTTGCTGAGAAGATGAGAGAGGCTCACAAGACACGGGGTGAATTGTATTATAACTTAACCTTTTTTGATTCTACTGGCCGGATGATTCCAAGTGGAGCATTTTTCTATTTAAATTTAATTCTTAAAGAGTTGGGTGAGTTGTTGAATGCGAAAGAAAGTGCTCTTATTTATGCCCGAGCCGGGAAATTCGCACAGCTGATGGAAGAAGAAGATCAAATTGATCCTTTCCCATTTTTCATGAGGAAGAAAAAGAAAGTTGTTGACCATTCTGAATCCATTCAATTCTATCAAAAGGCGCGCCGCTTTCATCCCTTACCAGAATACTTCGCTCCATTGATATCCCTGATGGAAGAGGATGGAAGAAGTACGAAGGAGATCGAAGAAGTGCTTCATGAGTGGTCTGATGCCAATCCCACCGACTGTACTCCACTTATTCACTTATTTGAAAAAGCGGAAGAGCGAAATGCTTTGCAAAAAGCATTAAAATTTCTTGAACAGGCAGAAAATATCGATCCTCTTAATACCAAGGTGCGCGAGGCGCGCCAGCGGTTGGTTTGGCGAAACATTCAAAAACATTTGAAGCAAAAGAAGGCTCATTTGGTAGAAAAAGATTTGCAGCAGATCGAGTTGTCTGATTTGCCCCCTCACAAACAAGCCCTATTTCAAGGGATCTATCCATTATTGGATATCATTCGCAATAATAAGTCTCCTGATACGATAGGGCCGTTATCTGTCCATGATACCATATTGCTGTATCATTTGAATTTTTCATTGGAGTTAAATCTTTACAATCTTCTGAAGCAAATCGCTCCAATCCCTGCTCTTGATACACAAGAAAAGCTGGAAACCTATTATAATTTGCTAAACGTTCTCTCCTATGTAGGTGAAAGTATTTTTTTAATCTCTTCGCTTAATATTGGATCAACCCCCTGTGCTAGTTTGTAG
>CAZEZQ010000333.1:0-6333 GCA_964516245.1 uncultured bacterium
ACAGGCAAATCTAAGTAGTCTACAATTTCTTTGGCGAATTTATCGGCCTGGTTGGGGTCCCATTCACTGTGATCCAATAGGACCTCTGGCAACACCGCGATGTCTTGGGTAGAAAGAATTTGTTTGGCCGTGTGTTTGTTCATGGCGATGGCCGCCGCGCGGGGGCCGCTTCCTACAAAAGCTGCTCCAATAAATTGCAAAAACCCTTGCACACAACCATCTTCACCAAATGTACCGTGAAAGGCAGGGAAAAATACATCCACGGGGAAGCGCCGGGATTCTTTGCGTCCAAACAGGCTTTTGGGGGGAGCGATTTCTACCAGTTCGCTTCGCATATCCCCAGTTAACATCACGCGAGTGAGATTCTTTTTGATCTCATCGTTCAGCATATAGTTGGAGCGTTTGCGCAATGCCTCACCGGTAAACCATTCTCCATCCGGTGTGATGTAGACCGGCAGGATATCATATTTGGTGGAATCCATCGCGTCCATGACTTGGATCGCTGTAATGATGCTAATTTCGTGTTCAGTTGAGCGGCCGCCAAACAAGACAGCCACACGAGTTTTATTGCTTGACATAGATGGGTTCTCCTTAACCGGTTGCTTGAAACCATTGAAACGCGCTGCGGCTTTCATACAAATCGGGAAGATCGTTTTCTAATAACAAAACATCTCCTAGCTGTAAAAAATCTGAAAGCCATTCTCTGGCTTGATGTAAGGAATCAAATGTTTTCAGATTTTCTTCTGGAAATCCATTGTTGATAAGCCCCTGGCGCATGGCTTCAATGCGGTGAGGGGCGATCAGAGCGACATAATCGCACACTTCGGCTGCCTGCTTGCCGATTTTCTCATGCTCGGCATCGTGTTGTTTGCCCAATTCCACCATTCCGGGGGTTAGCAGTATTTTGCGTTGGCCGTTTAGGGATCGCAATACTTCTAATGCATTGCGAAACCCTTCGGGATTTGAATTATAGGTGTCATCTATATGTGTGACGCCTTCAGGGGATTTTTGCACCACCAACCGATGGGCGATGGCTGGTGTGGATTTTAAGGCCGCTTTGATTGTCAATAAGGGTACGCCCAATTTGGCAGCCAGCAAGAAGGCTCCAGCAGCATTCAAGGCTTGATGTTTGCCGTAGAGCGCCAAGGTAATTTCGTGCGAAGTGTTTTCGTATTCGAATACGCAACGTGTGCCTGAATCCACACAATCCGATTCAAGCAATCGGCAATGCAATTCTCCGAGTTGGCCATGTTCGCCATAGAAAAAGGCGGGGCAATTGATCATTTCGGCCATCCCACGAACATTTTCATCATCCCCGTTCAATATAGCAAACCCTTCTTTGGGAACATTTTGGGGCAATTCTGATTTGGCTTGTTTTACTGTATCGATTGATTGAAAGCGCTCGTAATGCGCCAATCCGACTGCCGAGACCAGGGCAATGTTGGGGGGGGTCAAGTCACACAAGCGTTGTATGGAGCCGATACCGTAAGCTCCCATTTCTACGATAAAATTGCGGTGTTCTGGCCTTAATTTTTCGCGAATAATACGTGTAATCCCCATTTGTGTATTCACACTGCCCGGTGTTGCCAATGTGGGTTCATGGCTGGATAAAATATGGGACAAAATATGTTTGATCGATGTTTTGCCGTAACTTCCGGTGATTCCAATAATACGAGGTTCATATTCTTTTAATTTCTCTTTGGCTTCATTTAAGAATCCTCTTTGAACTGAATATTCATAAGGAGCCAGCATGCGATTCGCGATAAGCATGGAAAAGGGTATGTAAAGTAAATAGATCAGAATTGTAAGAAAAAGTCCAAATGAGAGAGGGATTATGGCCCCTGGTTCCACATAGTGGTAGACCAGTGCTACGCAAGCGCCATATAGAATCAATACCGAAGCGACTTGGCAGCTGGTGGTGATATAGAGGATACGATTGGCGCGGGAGGTATAGGCTAAGGCTTTTTTTTCGGTAACGGTTTTATTGCTCATCCCCGCCCATAAAGTAAAGATGTAGAAAATAATGGTGAAAAGAATTGAGAGAACCGTAATTTCAAGTGAAACAGCCCACAAGAGTCCGAATACCGCCAATGCAAGCAGGCAAAGCGAGACGGCTCGTTTTTCGAAAGAAAGATTTTTAAATAACCAACGTATAAATCGTTCGTCGTCGTATTCTTCTTGCTGGAAAAACTGCAAATACCGGCATGTGACCGGTTTGGTGAATACAATGACTGATGCAACTAAACCGATAAAATAGGGGATGATTATCATATAATTTCCAATTTTTTGAAGAACTGTTTGATTTGGTGTTCCAATTGATGACGGCCCTGGTTTAATATACTCAAATGATCAAATCCAGGTAACTCAATGTATGTACTATTGGGCAACATTTTGCTAATTTTCTTCCCCACTTCGGGAGGGGTTTCCCGGTCTTCACTGCCATAGAGTAAGAGTGTAGGGATATGAATATTTGGCAATATATCACTTAAATCATCGTTAACGACCTTTACCAAAATGGGTCTTAGCTCTTCAGCATTCTTATAATCGCGTGAACCAATTTTATCGTATAGATTGTTCTTAATCGTTTGGCCTATACCAAAAGGGATAAGGGCATTTGCCAGCCGGGCGATGGTGCGTATTGATTTTACTTTTGCGCGCCGGATAAGAGGCACTCGGCGTTTTAATCCTGCCGATGAAATGAGAATCAATGCATTTATTAGTTCTGGGTTTTTATGAGCCAAGCGCAACGCAACCCTCCCCCCAAATGAGTGGCATATACATACACAGGGGGCAATTGCAATCGTGTTTATAAATTCATTTACGCAATCGGCGTACTCTTCAACCCCCCATATATTGGATGGCAATTCACTTGATCCAAATCCAGGAAAATCAAGGCTGCAATGCATCCCAATATCCTTAAGGTTTGAACGCAGCCAACCGAAGATAGAATTGTCGCAACCCCATCCATGAAGGAATAAAAGAGAGGGGGAACCGTTTTTCGATTGAGTGTAAGCAATGGAGATATCTTGAGAGCCGATTGTAAGGGTGATGTGCAGCAGGCGCTCGGTATCATCGAGCATGATTAACCTCAACCATAAATATATCCATTATAAGAACAGATGTAGTTTAGCCATGTATTAGTATACGTCAAGAATGTCTTGGTAACAGAATGTCTTTGTGACCCTTTTATTAGAATTTTTTGTATTTGAATGAAAATTAATAATGAATAAGTGGAAGCGGGTTTTATGAATCAAGATAATAATTACCGCAAACGTTTTCTTCGGGATGGCGTGTTAGATGAAATGATTGAATTCATGCGCTTGTGGGACCGTGAATTAAACAGAAATACAACGATACAGGCTCACTCTTTGGCCCCTTTGATTCATCTTTTTGAAAGCAATAAGTTGATTCTCAAACGGTTGGAACGAAAAATTGAATTACTAAAGCAATCAAATAATTCAATGTTGGAAGATTGTATAATTTGGGCCATGTTGGTTCAATCAGGATTGCGGAATTCTTATGAAGGATTGTTAGATGAAAAAAGTAACTTTAAACTCAAATAAATTAAATATCGGAAGGTTTAAACCCATTAAACTCACCTCGAAAAGCCCCAAAATCTCCCTTACTGTGAATTCCATTGGTTGGATTGTAGATAACCACAGGATTTAATGAACTTTCTCCATAGGCCTGCAGCATTTTACGCCGGATCACGTTTTGAGAATCGGGGGGCAAAGGATAAAGGCTTAGCCAAGAATCTTTGCGGTCTGGACCGATACTATAGATCCCAATGCCATAATATTTTGGGATATCATAACTTAAAAAATTACGGTAATTGACATAGACAAATCCATGTTTTTGGTTTTCTGAATTATTTCCAAAAAATGGAGACGTAAACGAAGTTTCAATTTGGTCATCTAATTGTTTGATTTGAAATGGGTCTGGATAATTTACTGTGGATATGTAGTGATTATTTTGGGTTAATACTTGCAAATCGCTAATCGAATCATATGCTTTACTACTGGGGTAATATCCTTTATCCAAAGCAAAAAGTTGCGAGGCATTGGCTAATCGGGTAACATTTTTCTTGGTAGCAGTTATAACCGCTTTTGTTTTCATCTGTATGAGGTTGGGGATTAAAATCGAGCTGAGTATGCCAAGAATGGCTAATACTGTAAGGAGTTCAATCAAAGTAAACCCACTTTTCTTGCAGTCACTTTTGAGGTGATTACAGAAAGCAGGGTTAAGAATTTTAAAATGATTGATCCACACGATAGCACCTTTGCACCTTTACCCATCATGGTAAATTTAATATAACCTGTCAAAACGAAGTTGTCAAATAAAATTATTTATACGTTCAAGGGATTGTTGTGAAGCTTTTTACTCATTTCCTTTGTCTACCCATAATAAAGAAATAAAGTGAGCATATTGTAAATGTCTGTAGAGGGAACAATGTCATGTATTGTTACAAGTGAGATGACAAAAAGCGCTAATCATGAAATCGAAGTGTCTTCATCTCAAATATCACGAGCTTGCCAAGGAGAGCAAGATGCGGTTCGAGAGATTTTCGACCAGTATTATTTTCGAGTTGTGGGATTTGTTCGCCGCTATGTGGATGATAGTGATATTGAAGATGTTACCCAAGAAATATTTTTTCGAGTCTTTCGCAATGCATCTGAGATACAAGAATTGGACGCTTTTGAATCGTATTTATTTCAGGCAGCAAAAAACCACTGCATCAATTGGCTGCGGAAAAAGTATCGCGTTAGAAAAGCGTTGGAACTCTATTGGTATTCAGCGAACGTATGGAGAAGCAATATTGAGCAGGAAAAGAAGTTCTCTGATTTGGATACCCTATTACAAATGATTTCATCTGATTCACGGCAATATATAGAATTGTTTTATGTATACAAATACTCGCGTTCTGAAATCGCGGCACAGCTGAATCAATCTACCTCAACTGTGTACCGGAAGCTTGCTGCCGCCAAAACTGAATTGTTGAAACAAGCGGAAACCTTAAGCCTAACTATTGAATTTGATGGCCGGCACGATTTACGGGTTGAACAAGGATAGAGTTATGAAAAAGAATCAAACAGACAAAATAGAGCAACTTGTGAACTACCATGAAAACTTGTTGAGTGGACAAGAAAGGCGCGAAGTGGAGATTGCGGTACATTCTGATCCCAATTTGCAACGTATGTTAGATAACATTAAATCAATGGATGACCATTTAATCGAATGGGGCCGTAAAAACCGTATTGCCAATTCAGTCGTAGACCGTCTGAATCAACCTAGCCAACCGATTGAAAACAATCATGTTCAACCCTCGTGGGATTGGCCGGGAATTCTTTCAGGGTTCCAATTGCGTCTTGCCGGTTGTGCCGTTGCTGTTTTGCTAGTTTCACTGTGTGTCTATTATTTTTCGACAACTCAATGGGGGTATGGATCGGCTGAATTGTTATATGTATCTGGAGATGACGTTATCATCCAAAATCGGGATGGTGATTCAATCTCAAATCATTCAGAGATCAATACTTATAAAGATAGTTTTGTTCGGGTGCAAATGGGGGATCGAAAATCGATTCTGGAAATAGGGCCTAATAGCATTGCCACGATTGAAGGCCCTCGTTCAGTTTCTATCCGCAAAGGGAAACTATGGACGAAAGTTGCTAACCAATATGATGAACCCTATCGAATAACCACTCTTCATGGAACGATTACCGTTTTGGGAACGGCATTTGAAGTGGTTGTGGAAGCGAATGAAACCATCGTGAATGTCGAAAAGGGATTGGTCCAGATTGCTAGTAATTTAGCAAATTCTGGGGATCAGATATCGAAAGGCCAAACCGGCGTTATTCAAAAAGGTGTCTTGATAAAGAAGAAAATGGAAGCACCGAAAGTGGCTCCATGGCGCAATCAATACACCGGCAAACAGCTCACAACAGAAGATATTGCCAAAACACTTAATCCTTAGTTGTTCTAGGATATTGCCAAAGGTGAAATGATGGGTTCAGATCCGAAAGTCATTCACTTATGTTCAAATTCGGTATTAAAAGGGGAGGGCGAATCTCCTGATGAGCCGCTTGTACGAGAAACCGGCTCGGCGGGAGCACGCCAAGGCGCATTTTCAACCTCGCCCTCCCGATTAAGTTAATGACATTGGTTTAGATCCCCCCTAGCCCCCCTTAATAAGGGGGGAATAACAGCATGTTGCCTTCAATTCATGACGAGCCGGCAAATAGTCCGATCAAGAAAACAAAAAATATATATAGTAATGTAGACATCTAGGTTTCACTATATATTGTTGCGAGCGAGGACGCCTGTGTTCCTTGTTGC
>CAZEZQ010000334.1:0-6330 GCA_964516245.1 uncultured bacterium
GTCTTTTTCAGCACCAATGGGTTTTTGAATTACGACTCGACCAATTCAGTTTTCTTCGGTGTTTCTTTGACCGCTTCTCCACCTTTGCCTTCGGCTTCTTCTTCGCTCAACTCTTCAATCAGCTCGATTCCCAAGCCCAGGCTTTGTAGTTCTTTGAGCAATACGTAGAATGATTCAGGCAATCCTGGCGCCCGGGCGTTTTTGCCTTTAACAATCGCTTCGTAGATCCGGTTTCGTCCGACGATATCGTCAGATTTTACGGTTAAGAGTTCCTGCAGCGTATGAGCGGATCCATAGGCTTCCAACGCCCAAACTTCCATCTCTCCAAGCCGCTGGCCCCCGAACTGCGCTTTACCACCCAGCGGTTGTTGGGTAACCAACGAATAGGGGCCGATAGACCGGGCGTGAATCTTGTCGTCAACCAAGTGATTCAATTTTAACATGTAAATAAAACCGACGGTGACTTCTTCAGAGAAATACTCACCGGTTCGTCCGTCGATCATTCGGGTTTTTCCTGTTTTGGGCAATCCCGCTTTTTCGAGCAACTCGACAACGTCGCTTTCGTGGGCTCCATCAAATACCGGTGTGGATATGTTTAATCCCAATTTCTGAATGGCCCAACCCAAATGGGTTTCATAAACCTGTCCAATATTCATGCGTGAGGGAACCCCCAATGGATTCAAAACAATGTCAATTGGAGTTCCATCTTCCAAATGGGGCATATCTTCGACCGGCACAATGCGGGAAACCACCCCTTTGTTTCCATGGCGGCCCGCCATTTTGTCGCCAATCGAGAGGCGTTTTTTCTTGGCGACATACACTTTCACCATCTTCAAAACACCCGGAGGTAGATTATCACCCGTTTTGATGTATTCCACTTCTTTTTCATAGTGCTGCTGAACATCTTCAATGTCCGCTTCATATTGCATACGCATTTTGTCGAGAATGGGGTCATCCAAAATGCTGATATCGCGAATATCCACCTCATCCAACTTATTCAAATCGTTTTTGGCGATTTTTTTGCCTTTGGTGATCAAAACCTCACCCGTACTGGGGTCCAGAATATCCCCTTTCAATTCCATACCGATGAGTGTGTTTTCTGCGCGTTGCCGCCAATCTTCCCGAAGTTCTTCTATCCGCTTTTCCCGCTCCGAAAGCAGCCGTTTAATTGTGCGTTCATCTTCGGCCCGCCCCCGGCCGCTTCTCATTTTTCGGGAAAAGACTTTCACATCCACGACAGTGCCGTAGGTTCCGGGTGAGGCTTTCAAAGAAATATCTTTCACATCTTCCGCCCGTTTGCCGAAGATGGCGCGCAGCAATTTTTCAACGTTGGAGGTTTGAACCTTGCCTTTGGGTGATATTTTTCCTACCAATATATCCCCTGGACTCACAGGCGCGCCGATTCGGATCACCCCGTTTTCATCCAGGTTTTTCAAAGCGTCTTCACCAACATTGGGGATATCCCGGGTGATTTCTTCTTCCCCCAATTTGGTGTCACGGGCTTCGACTTTAAATTCTTCAATATGAACGCTGGTAAAGACATCATCACGAATCAGGCGTTCGCTCACAACGATGGCGTCTTCAAAGTTTGCCCCTTCCCACGACATGAAGGCGCAGAGTATGTTTTTGCCAAGCGCCATTTCCCCTCGATCAGTGGCTGGGCCGTCTGCAATGACCCACCCCTTTTCAACTCGATTGCCTTTTCGGACAATCGGTTTTTGGTTTACACAGGTGTTTTGGTTCGAGCGGACAAATTTATTCAGATGGTACACATCATTATCATTATCGGTCATCGGATGATCCGGCTCGATAATGATCGTGCTGGAACTGACATACTGCACCGTTCCTGAGCGCCGGGCCACCACCACAACGCCGGAGTCTTTGGCGGCTTTGTATTCAATTCCGGTGCCGACCAAAGGCGCTTCGGGGTTCAGAAGGGGAACCGCCTGACGCTGCATGTTAGAACCCATCAACGCGCGGTTGGCATCGTCATGCTCCAAAAAGGGGATCAATGCCGCAGAAATGGAAACCAACTGTTTCGGTGAAACGTCCATGTAATTCACCTGCTCCGGTGATACGCGAGGGAAGTTGCCACGATAACGCGAAAGGATTTTGTCACGTAGAAATTTCCCTTTATTATCGATCGGAGCGTTCGCCTGAGCGATAATGCTATTGTCTTCGTCGTCGGCAGAAAGATATTCGATATCTTTTGAAACGGTCCCATTTTTCACGAGCCGGTAGGGAGTTTCGATAAAACCGAATTCATTGACACGGGCATAGGTCGAAAGGCTGGAGATCAACCCGATATTAGGGCCTTCCGGCGTCTCAATCGGGCATATACGGCCGTAGTGCGTGTGGTGAACGTCACGCACCTCAAACCCAGCCCGTTCACGGTTCAACCCGCCGGGTCCCAGCGCAGACAAGCGGCGCTTGTGAGTCAGTTCGGAAAGGGGGTTTACTTGATCCAAAAATTGAGACAACTGGCTGCGGCCGAAAAAATCGTTAACGGCGGAAGAAATCGGCTTGGCGTTGATCAAGTTTCGAGGCATCACATTTTCGATATCGAGAATGCCCATTTTTTCTCGAATGGTACGCTCCATGCGGGCCAACCCCACGCGGATTTGGTTTTCCAAAAGTTCTCCAATGGTGCGTACACGGCGATTGCCCAAATGGTCGATATCGTCAGATGTTCCTTCTCCCCGGTTCAACGTAATTATGTATTGAATGACTCCCACAACATCTTCAGCCGTCAAAGTCACCAAATCCGTATCGACATTAATACCTAACTTTTTATTCAAACGGTACCGGCCCACTCGGGAAAGATCGTATCGGCGTTCTTTGAGGAAAAGATTTTCGAACAATGCCAATGCGTTTTTGGGAGCGGGCGGTTCGCCCGGACGCAAGGTTTGATAAATTTCACCCAATGCTGATTCACGGTCAGTGGTGTTGTCTTTGAGCAAGGTATTTCGAATCATGCTGAAATCCCGCTCGTTGCTTTTCACCACCTTCACCGAAGAGATATTCATTTCACTGAGTTTATCGACAATTTCATTCGTAATTTCTGTCCCCGATTCAACTACAGCCATGTTGCTTTCCGGTTCAATAACATCACGTGCCACAACTTGGCCGATGAGACTTTCTCGATTGCGCGAGTTGATTTTGATTTCTTTGCTTTCGATATAAAGTTTGATAATATCTTCATCGGTTTCATAACCAAACGCGCGCAAGAGAACTGTGGCTGGCAGTTTGCGGCGGCGGTCGATAATAACCGAAAGAACATCGTTCAAATCGTTTTCAAACTCAAGCCAGGCTCCCCGGTTGGGGATCACGCTGCCTTGAATCAATCGCTGGCCGCTGTGGTGGGCTTCCACACTGAATGTAGCCCCTGGTGAACGGTGCAACTGGCTTACGACAACACGTTCCGCCCCATTGATGATAAATGTTCCCCGCTCTGTCATAAGGGGAATTTCACCCAAATAGATATCTTCTTCGCGAATGTCGACTATTTCAGGTTCTTCATCCTTACCGGCTGCACTTTTCACCACCAATCGCACTTTGATGCGAAGCGGTGATGAATACGTCATGCCCCGTTCAATACATTCCATGACGATGTATTTGGGCCGCCCCAAACTGTAACTAACAAATTCCAACGTGGATCCATCCCGCCCCTTAATCGGGAAAATGGAATAAAAGGCTTGCTGCAACCCCATCATGACGCGGCGATCCGGCAACTCATCGTGTTGCAAGAAGGTTTCGTAAGACCTTTGTTGAGTTTCTATCAGATCAGGCATCTCGATGACACCCTGAATCTTGGCGAAACTTTTCCGTTCACGCCACGGACAATCTACTGTTGAAGTCTTGGTCATTGACTTACTCCTAGAAAGGTTTTTTCCGTTCTCACCGCTCAATAAATCCCAAACTCGGGCCACTTCACAAATTGAATCCATCAGCGGCCCGGTAGCATAATAGAACCTTATGCGCTAGGTATTTTTTGATTTTCAATAGCGCATTGCTTCCAGCCCATTTCAGGCCACCCATGTAGAATTCTGCAATATTGTTTCGGCAGGGAATAATGATTTAGAAAATATAGGTATTTTTTTAAAAAAATGTTGGAAAAATCCAGGTCTTGCGGTACGCAGAGATTTACTATCTTTGATTGGTTGTGTATATTCAAAATCATACGCGCACAAATTTGTGATATGGAAGGATTTTACCCCCGGCTCTTCCTCGGCCTTTTTCAAGCTTGAAACTTTAACATTAATTTAAAGTTATGTTTTCGTCAAGTGACCTAAACAAATTTTTTTTCTCCCCAAAGAAAAGTTGTACCGCTGATTGCTAATGAATTTACGAATCTATATTTAGATTCTAACCAAAAATATTTGATTTTTTTATCACAACGTCTCAGAATGGTATTATGTACATTTAAATCAGCATTCGGGGCTGACACGGGGGTCTGCCCCTACAATTTTGAAAATTCAAATATATTGTAATAGAATGAATCGAAATCTCTTTCCTTTGCCTTCGCGAATTCCCTCATAAAATATCATACTATAAGGAACACATGAATTTTGAGGAGTCAATAGTGATACATGGTGTGATCTTTGACATGGATGGCGTCTTGGTAGATACCGAAGAACACATTTGCCAAGCCGCAATACGGTTTTTTGGAGAACAAGGGATTCAAGCCAAAGAAGATGATTTTCTTCCCTTTGTAGGAGCGGGTGAAAATCGTTATATCGGAGGTGTTGCCGAGCAATATGGCTTGAATGTGGATATAGAAGATGCCAAAAAACGCACCTATGAAATCTACCACGAAATCGTACGTAATAAATTAACACCTTTGCCAGGTGTCTATGAATTTATTGAAAGTTGCAAGCAACGCAGATTGCGACTGGCTCTGGCTACTAGCGCTGATTCTCCCAAAATGGTTATTAATTTGCAAGAACTGGGTTTGAAGCAAGAAACATTTGACCGAATCATAACAGGCAATGATGTCGTTCATAAAAAGCCCCATCCAGAAATATTTATCAAAGCAGCCGAATTATTGGAACTTCCCCCTGAAACATGCCTTGTCGTTGAAGACTCGGTTAATGGTATAAAAGCTGCAAAATCAGCAGGTTGCAAATGCCTTGGCTTAACCACAAGCTTCGGCAGAAGCCAACTCTCAGAAGCCGATTGGATTGTAAAAGATTTATCAGAAGCACCTTTGGATGTGATTAAATGGTAAAAGAATATTTCTTTCCCACAAAACAATCAGCACTTATGAATTAATCATGGATTCTTATAAGAAGTGAGCACAAATAAAAAATGATTTTTTGGCAAGGTGAGTGAGTATGGTTGAGTATTTTTTTGAAATACCTTTAAAAGTTCAATCATTTTGTTCAAGTTTCTGACGATTCGGCAAAAAGTCTTTTTTGAGCGCAGGTCATAGACACGCCTTGGTGGGCGTCCTCGCCTGCATCATCATAGGGTGCATTTTGGATGCCTGCATTACTATATGTTGTGTGTCCGTTTTCTGGATCAGACTTTTTACCGGATTGTCAGTTTCTGGATCGTTAATTCTTCCATTTTGTTGATAAACGGTTCTGCCTCCTGAAGCATTTGTTGTAGAATTTCTAATTCCACTTCGGGAAAATCAGTGTAATCTCCTTTTGATCTATATTGATATGCCTTGTTATACAGATTAACTAATTCTTTTCCAACAGTCTCATCCCTTCCAAATGTCTTATTGAACCAGCCTTGTAATCCTGTATGTTTTGAAGTGGTAAATTCATAAGCCATCGCCAAAGCACTCACACTATAAAAAAGAGCATAATAAATACGATTTATTGTGCCAAATTTTAATTCATCTGAAAATAATAAACGTGCTTCATGCAATGTTTCTTTTCCTCTTTCTATACGATGAAAACAAATTGATCTTCGTTCCTCAAAATTCATGGTGATATTCCTTCCGCAAAGACGTTTTCAACAAACGGTGTTGCACCAATTATCGAATTTTGAATTTCATCTTCCGAAAACACTTTTACATCAAAAACAACATCGTAATCTAAATCTACATCCAAGGCGATTTCCCAAATACCAATTTCTGTTTTACTATCCACTTCACCTTTCAATGTCACCAAAATATCGATATCCGACTCAGGCGTGTTCTCTCCACGAATGTACGAACCGAAAACGATAAAACGAACCAAACGTTCGCCATAACGTTCTTCAAGCCTTTTTTTCAGTTCAAAAATAGCGGGATGCATGATTCAATTTCCTTTGGATTATCTTCAATGACAATCCGGCAAAAAGTCTTTTTTGGAGCGCAGGTCATAGACGCGCCTTGGT
>CAZEZQ010000335.1:0-6326 GCA_964516245.1 uncultured bacterium
ATAAGCCGGTGCGCCACTCGTTGCGGGCGCGGTTGTAGGCGCCGAATCCCGCTCCAAATTCCCAATACGACCAGCTGAAATTGCGGGCTTCGGCTTGGCGGGCTACGAAGCCGGTCCAGTTCACCCGCGATTCCATATCGGCTTTGCTGTAGGCGCCGAACTCTCCCAAAAAGACAGGCCGGCCATTCTCCTTGGCCCAATTGGCGACTCGCTCGAAGTCTCTTTGGAGGGCTCTTTTCTGATTAGAAGAGGCGGGCCACTTGGTTCCCAGCCAGGCATTGCTGTTTCCATCAACCCATTCCGCCCCCTGATGAGTAAATTGAAATGGTTTGTAATAATGGAAGGTAGCGATGATGTTGCGGTCGTCACTTGGCAGCCGCAATGTGGAAATTGAATTGCCATCGTTCCAATCATCCGGCCCGATGACGAGGAAGCGGTTGGGATTGGTATTGCGGGTTTGGGGGATCAGATCCCGCAGCATCAAATTCCATTTCGTGGCATGCAGATCGCCATGCGGTTCGTTGAGAAATTCAAACAACAATTCGTTGGGATAATCTTGAAAGTATTCAGCGATTTGCTGCCACATGGCAAAGAAGCGTTCTTGGTGGGCATCGGCGTCGTCGAAGATTTCATCGTAATGGTGCATATTCAGCACAGCTGTTAGACCTCTCGTCAAAGCCTGATTCACCGCCCATTCCACCCGCTCGAAAAACTGGAGATCAATAGTGTAGGGCGGGTTTTCATCGGCATGAGCCGACCAGCGGATGGGAATGCGCACTCCGTTGAACCCGGTATTTTTGATTTCTTCGAAATACTCTGCTTTGAGCACGATGCCCCATTGGCCTTCTTGGGGCGCTTCGAGGGCGTTGCCCAGATTGATGGAACGGCCGATACGCCGGTTCATTTCATGGGCGTCCACCGTTTGCTTGGGTTTGATTTGTTGTTCATTTGCATTTGAATGGAAAGGTGTGAAAGCAGATAAAGAGAAAAGAATTGAGAGAATTAGGCTCAGAGGTAAGACCCGCATGAGGCGCTCCTAAATGAAGATTCAATCAAATTGTATCTTCATTTTGTCCAAGCCATAATGGGAGAGAGGTATGGGATATATATCAAAGTTTTTCTTGTTTGTTCTTATTTCCATGACAATGGTTTGCCGAATCAATTTATTTGCACACTCGGATGAACCATTTCAATTTGTTGATGTGGCCCAAGAATACAATCGAGTCGATTCGCTTCGTGGAATCATGGCGCATGCAGCGGCATTCGGGGATGTCGATAATGATGGACAATTGGATCTGTTTGTAGGAACATTCGCCGACCGTCCGCCAGAGCGATATATCGCTGGAGGTGCCGAAGGTCCTATACCAAACCGGTTGCTCCTTAACAAAAACGGTGAATTTGTACTCACTCAACAAGATGTATTTGCATGGTATGGCCGGGGATCGGGAAGTGTTTTTGCCGATTTGAACAATGACAGTTGGTTGGACCTTTATGTCTCCAACAACGGTAGGTTGGGGCACGAGAATCTTTTGTATCAAAACATAGGAAACGGCCGTTTCAAAAAATTAACAAATTATGGTGAGGCATCTCTACATAAGCCCGAAACCTCCCGCAGTGCGGGTGTATTGGATTTCGATGGAGATGGGCTGCTTGATTTGCTGGTGTTGGGGACAGTTAATAAAGATGAAACGATTTTATTCCGCAACCGTGGGGATATGAAATTTGAACGGTCAGGCGCGATTCCATCGAGCGCAACTGGATTGGGTTTAGCCGTAGGTGATATCACAGGCAACGGCTGGCCGGATGTGATGATTGGTGGATGCAATCGCATGTTTATCAATCAGGGAAAGGGGAATTTTCGTGAGGCTACTGAGTTGAATCTCGATTGGGGGTTTTCTCGCGAAGATGATGCGCCGTCTTGCAGTGTCGCATTCGGAGATGTCGATCGTGACGGTGATTTGGATATGTTGATTGGTTCGCATCTCAAAGCACCGTGGAAAGAGCCCAGTCCAATACGCCTGTTTATCAACAAAGACTCAAGTCCTCAAAAAGTTCAATTTGAAGAAGTGACTGAACAAGCGGGGCTAGTTCCCTACCCCATGAGAGCGCCTCATGTGGAAATTCGGGATTTCAACAACGATGGATGGCCTGATTTGTATACGGCGGTTGCAATGATGAAAGAAGGCCGAACGTATCCAGCCATATACAAAAATTTGAGGGTATCAAACGGTGAAATCCCCAAATTTCAAGAAACCGCATTGATTCACTATCCAAATTATCCCTATGAAGAAGACTATGAACCGGGTGACAATTCTTCGGCATTTTTCAACAAAATGATTGCCAATCGCAAAATTGCCTACTTCGCTGCAGCGCCCTCAGGGGACTTCGATAATGATGGACGACTCGATTTGTTTCTCGCTTCATGGTGGCCGGAATTACCCTCTATGCTATTGAAGAACGAAACCCCATCAGGCCATTACCTTGATATTGAATTGAAATGCCAAGGGGCAATCAATCACATGGGGATAGGAGCTGTTGCTAGAGCTTATCCAACTGGGAAAACGGGAAATAGTGAGTTCATGTTGGCAAGCGAAGAAATCTCGACCGGATATGGTTACTGTTCAGGCCAACCGGCAATCGCGCATCTCGGCCTTGGCGATAATACCCAATGCGATCTGGTTATTTCATTGCCTTTTGAAAAAGGCAAAGTTGTCAGGCGAAACGTTCAAGCCGGTCAACGACTCACAATTGTTATCGATAGATGACGTTCCGGCAAAAGTCCAATCTTGTGTGCAGTATAGTCACATCTTGGAGCGCTGGCGTCACACCTGCACTCTATGTTGATGCAAGCGGGGACGCCTGCTCCAAAAAAGATTTTTTGCCGGATTGTCATAGATAAGATTAGTTCAATTCTGCAGATGTTTTATTCTCTTGTGACAAAACGGCCTTGAATGGTATTGAATGAGTCATGAATGAGTCATGAATGAGTCATTGTCTGATTTGATAAAAAGACAACAATATCGAGAACTACAGGAGTTAAGCGATGAAAAATCTGTTTCAAACAACATTAATTATTAGTAGCATGGTGATCTTCACCACCTCGGCATTCGCCAGAGATTTAGGCCAGAGAGAATTGCAAATGTGGCAAACAGCGGAATGGACCATTGATAATGTCAATACAGACGGGAATCCATTCGACACCGTTGCCAATGTCATTTTTCAGCACCAACCGACAAGTAATAAGCACACAACAGAAATGTATTACAACGGAGATGATAATTTTCACTTTCGATTTACTGCCACGCAGCTGGGCGAGTGGACATTCGAATCGAAAAGTAAGATTCCTGCTCTGAATAACCATACAGGAACAATCACAGTCACAAATAACACCAATCCCAAAATCAGGGGATTCGCCACTTACGTGGGAAACAAATTTGCCATCCAAGTCAAAAACAGTGATGACCTTCAAGCCTATGTTTTCAATGCATTCATGAGCCGGGTCAATCACCCTGCCTTTCTCGATGAATTTGGACCCACCCTTAGTGATGTAAGAGAACAGACAAAAGCCTATTTTCAAGAAGCCAGGGACAATGGGTTTGAGATCATTTTTATTCATGTTAATAACAATTGGTTTCAATATGGTGTAAGAAAGCACTCTCAGCACACGAGTGAGAATCCAGACCCACTTGCTTTTGAAGTACTCGAGGAGATTATTAAAACCACTCATCAACTGGGAGGCCGCGTCCATATTTGGGCCTGGGGTGACGAATCCAGAGAATGGACGCCAAAAGGTGTGCCTGGTGGTATCAACGGGAAGGCCGATAAACGCCTTCAGCGATATATTGCCGCCCGGCTCGGTCCCCTGCCCGGCTGGACAATGGGCTATGGATTCGACCTCCACGAATGGACCAACTCCAAGCAGTTAAATACTTGGGCAGAATACCTTCATCAACATTTCGGCTGGCAACATCTTCTTTGCGCTCGCGGCCACATCCTTGAAGGTCCGCATAATATAAATTCTTATGATGGTTTTGACCGGGATGTTCCATTGAAAACCACCTCACACGGTCCCACAGGATATGCTGAAATTGCTGAAGACCTTGCCAGCGATATACACCGTCCTCATTTTTATGAGGAACGTCATAGCTACAAACGGTCCGGTTTTGATTTGGATATGGAAGGAACACGGCGTTTGCTCTGGGCTGAAATCATGGCTGGCGGTATGGGTGGATTCTTTGGATTTTACCCAGACAGCCCCCACCCGTATCCCAAGCCGGAACAACTTCGTACCGCCTACACCTTCTGGCATGAAAAGGAACGATTTCTGCTTGATATGCATCCCCAAAATAATCTCACATCAAATGGGTATGCCTTACGAGATCAAAGCAAAAAGAATTATGTGTTTTATAAGACAGCTACATCATCAATCGAGATCGACTTATCTGATACATCAGAATCGCTTCCTGCTATAGCCGTTGACGCGAAAAAGGGATACCGTGAAATTACCATCGGTCAACTCAATCCCAGCAAACATACATGGAAAGCACCGTATGAGAGCGATTGGGCTATTGCGGTTGGCCACGCTCTTATTGATTAAATCACAATATAAATTTATTTTGGAATAGGATCACTGCGTTTAACAGTCTCGCCTTCCCAAACCGCTTCATCGGTTTCTTTGTCATAGGTGAGAATCCGATGGGCGCTGCCGGGTGCTGGCGGTTTGTCAATATCGGGCAGCCATTTTCGGTGCTCTTGGATGACTTTGTCATACTTGGGGTTGTCGGCAAGATTATTCCACTCCTGTGGATCATTTTGGTGATCATAAAGTTCCTCACTGCCGTCGGCGTAACGAATATAGCGCCAACGTTCACTGCGAATGCTATGATTCCCCTGGTTATGGCTGGTGATGGCGGGCCGTTCCCGTTTGGCCGTAACGTTCTGTAGTTGAGGCGCCAGACTAATCCCTTCAAGGCCATTGCGGGATTTTAAACCACACAATTCAATAAGCGTGGGATACAGATCGAGCAATTCTGCAGGTTGCGCGCACTCTTGGCCAGCATTCACGCCAGGCCCGGCAAACAAAAGCGGAACACGAGTGCTTTCTTCCCACAGGGTATTCTTTCCGGTGATGCTTTTCTCTCCAAGATGCCAACCGTGATCTCCCCACACAACAACGATTGTATTCTCCGCCAAACCGGCAGTTTCGAGAGCGCCTAGAACACGGCCAATTTGCGCATCCACAAAACTGGTACAGGCTAAATAAGAGCGAACCAGATTACGCCATTGCTTGTTTTCCCGCACCCATTTGAGCCGTGGTTCGGGCAGTTCCCAATGGAGATACCATGAGAACCGGGGAGTGTCTTTACGGCCGTCTTCTTCTATCTCTGGCAGGACGCTGTCATCATCTGGATACAAGTCGAACCATTTCTGCGTGGCATAGCATGGCACATGCGGCAGGAAAAAACCAACTGAAAGAAAGAAGGGTTGATCTTTGGGCATGGTTTGGAGTTGCTCCACCGCCCAAGAGGCGACTTTGTAGTCCTGCTTGTCTTCATCGCGATGCGGAAAAACGCCCCAATCCATCAGCGGGTGATTTCCCATCGGAGTCGGTGGGATGAGTTTCTCATCTGGCTTTACGCCCACACCACCCGGCGGTCCCCATTCATCAAACTCAACAGCCTTCTTTTCAGGGCCGCCCGGAACGCGGTGATAGATCTTACCGGTTGTGAAGGTACGATATCCATGCGCCTTGAAATGTTGAGGCAAAGTTACCCGATCCTGCCACTCAGGCAATGAGCGGAACCAGGGAGCCAGACCGTAGATTCCTGTTGTGGTAGGCCGTAGACTGAGCATCAGGCTTATCCGGCTGGGATTGCAAAGAGGGCTCTGGGCGTGCGCATTTGTAAATGTCACACCACGATTGGCCAAGCGGTCAAGGTTTGGTGTCTTCGCCAGTGGATGGCCATCAAGAGGACCCACCCAGTCGTTCTGATCGTCAATCGCAATAAAGAGCACGTTTGGCCGGCTCTTTGATGTCTGTTCGCCCGACCAAGCCGTCTGGCCCAAGATACTTCCGGCAAGCGCACTTCCTGTCCCCTGTAGAAAGGTTCTTCTCTTCATTGTCTCACTCCATATTCTTCTTCTTTATTCCTGCAAGAAGGTCAAGTAAAATAGCCCATTCATCGCCATCAGATTCAAGAGATTGATAGATATTGTGTTCACCGGCTACTACATCCACATCCCCGGCCTGCATGACGGTTAAATAATTGCCGACGATCCGGCAAAAAGTAAAATCCAGCATTTTGTTGTACTACATCTTGGAGCGC
>CAZEZQ010000336.1:0-6313 GCA_964516245.1 uncultured bacterium
TACTGAGATAATTGTCTAAATAATAGAGCATGCAGGGATGTTTGGCGGTGGCGATCAACAAGTCCCGGAAATTACCCAAGGCATGCTGCCGAATATTTTCATCCCATTTGGGCCATAAGGATTGAACCAAGAACCCCCATCCATAAATGTTGAAATGCTCAAACCAAAAATGAACCACCCGTTCCGACAATTGCTTTTTGGAATGAACCAACCGCTTCAGAAAGTCATGTGTACCCTCTTCTATGGGCTGGATTTTTTCCGAGTAACTCAATTTGCGCCGGTCATACAATGCAGCCCAATCTTCATGCATGGTGGGAAGCGACAATTGAGCAAAAAGAGCCTCCATTTCAGTGTTGTCAATCGACTCAGGGTTCAGCTGTTCATCAAGAAACGCCTCAAACCCTTTTTCTTCGATTTGCTCAACATCGCCTGGACGTGGACCATACATCAATCGGTGAGCCGCATGAATTTCTAGTGAAGATGAACTTTCATAGGTTTGATTGCTCATATTCTTTCACCTATCTTATCTTACTTGGGCAAGTAAATATGAGCATAATATAAATATTTTTTCTAAAATGTCAATATATTTTATCAACTTAATATTTTTTTAATGAAATGTAATATAAATTACTATAATTCCCCCATATATAAACCAGTGGAGAATTCAATACTTATCTCTAATAATTAAGGTGGGTTAAGTTTGATTTAGTCACATCATTTCATCTTTGATACTGTAATAGGAAAATTATCGGAAGATCTATCTAAGGCTGGATTTTTTGCAGCATCGCATCATCCATAGAGACCGTGATGTCGCACGCCTCCACCAACGCCACGGATTTTTTTGAAAAGTGAACGTATTCCACATGTTTGCCCAATCTCATCACCCGATCGACAGCGGGAACCAAATCGGCATCATTACTGATGAGAATGGCCGAATCATAAACATCGGTGTAAGCAAACGAAACCATATCCACCGCCAGGTTTACATCGACGCCTTTCTCCACCTGCGTATCTCCCCGTTCTTCCAAACTGCCGAAAATCAGTTGGAAATAGGCGGTATTTTTCAAATAAGAGAAAAATTTCTGCTGGTTGTGATAACTTTGCTGCTGATCTTTGATGGGCGGGCATACATAATAATAGGTACGAATCAACCGGCGGTCTTTCCCAGACAACGTTTTCGACAATTTGTAATAATCGATCTTGAGATCGCTACCCAGTTCTTTAAGTTGATAATACAGATTGCTTCCGTCAATAAAAATACAAACCCGTTCCATAAAAATATGCTCTTTTCAAAATGGTGATCATTTCAATCGATTCAGCAATAATTTGGAGCGCAGGCGTCCCGCCTGCTTCTAATCTATTGTTGAATCACAGGCGTCCCGCCTGCTTCTAATCTATTGTTGAATCACAGGCGTCCCCGCCTGCTTTATTTCAAGATGCAGGCGAGGCCGCCTGCGCTCCAAAATAAATTCTCATTCAATCTCAATCTGAACCAGTTGCTGAGGCGGGGCTTCATTGGTTTGTTTATTTTTATGCACGATCATACCGCCGCCGAGTATTTCGTCTCCCTGCAAAATCACCAGCGCCTGGCCCGGCGCGATCCCGTACTGCGCTTCGTGAAACTCCACTTCAACCAATGAGCCGTCCCTCGACTTCACCGTAGCTGGTGCCGGAGTGTGCCGCGAACGCAGCTGGGCCAACACAGTTTCGCCTAATTCTGGCTGACGAATCCATCGCACCGCAGTAGCGCGAACCACGCTTTCCGCCAATTCGTCTTTGCGGCCCACGATTACCGCATTGTTCTGCGCATCGATTTCTGCCACGTAATAAGGGCCACCCGTAAGCCCCAGCCCCTTACGCTGGCCTACAGTGTAATGGGCAATCCCTTTGTGCGTTCCCAAACGGCTGCCCTGGCGGTCCACAATCGGACCTTCTTCATTATCCAAATGCTGCGCCAAAAATTCATTGTAAGAACGCCCCAACGTGAAACAGATTTCCTGGCTTTCCGGCTTGTCGGCGGTAATCAACCCCTGTTCGCGCGCCATTTCACGCACTTGGTCTTTGGTGAGATCACCCAACGGAAAGAGAATGTTCTTGAGCAAATCAGGCCGCACGCCATACAAGTAATAACTCTGATCTTTTTCCCGGTACACCGCACGGTACAATCGTGGATTCCCAGCATCATCCAACGTCCGGCGTGCGTAATGGCCGGTTGCGACATAATCACAATCCCACTGCCGCGCCAAATCGAACGCTTCCTCAAAACGCACAAAACTGTTGCAGCGCACGCAGGGGTTTGGAGTCAACCCCATTTCGTAACTTTTGATAAATGGGGCAATCACCTTCGAGTGAAATTCTGGAGCGGTATTGATGGTATAATGGCGAATGCCCAACCCACTCGCCACCCGCTTGGCGTCGCGCACATCGCCGAACGAACAACAGCCGCCGCTCATTTCTTTGGTGGGTTCTACATCCAGCTGCTTCATGGTCACACCCACCACGCTATAGCCTTGCCCGATCAACAAAGCCCCGGCAACGCTGCTATCCACGCCACCGCTCATCAGAAGGAGCACTGATTTCTGTGTCATAATTCTAACCAAAAATATTTTAAATTTTGCAAAATCAAAATCAATTTCCATTGGGGAGGGCGAATTCGCCGCGGCGAATGAGCCGGTTCCACCCACTACCTTCGATTCACCAACCAAGGCTCGGCGGGAGCACGCCACGGCGCATTTGCAACCTCGCCCTCCCCATAAACTCATTACCCATTGATATAATTTAGCTTGAAAATCTGAGAGACAAATCCTCACAATTTGTCCGTTAGAATCTCATTCACCTCTGCCATTAGACAGTATAACCGCAATGAACAAAAATGGTACGCAATACCAAGCCACATCAATCTGTTTTCATAGACAAAATTGAATATGTGCGGTATGGTAAAATAGAATTACAAAAAAATTGATTATGGTCATTTTAAGTCCTTTATGATCTTTATGACCTTTAAAATCGCTTCTGAGGAGGAAACAAACATGAACAAAGTCAAATTATTTTTCTGCACATTAGCCCTAATTGGAATGCTTTCCCTTTCTGGAATGTCATCCGAACACAACAAAAAATCGGAATCTTTCAAAGGCTACCCCCTGGTCTATGAAGCCGACTTCAGCCAAGGTTTGGACCACTGGGAATTTAAGGACCCGAACGCGTGGAAAGTGATTGAAGATGATGGGCAAAAAGTGATGGCCTCGGTCGAAGACAGCGACTACGACCCCCCTGTTCGTTCCCCGGAAAACATCGCCATCTTAAAAGATTTAGTAGTATCCGATTTCGTAATCGTGGCCGAAATGAAAAGCACCCAGCCCGCCTATAACCATCGCGACATGTGCGTAATCTTCGGCTATCAGGGACCGGCGCACTACTATTACACTCACATCGCCCCCGCCCCCAACACCGATATGCACGCCAATTCAATTTTTATCGTCAATGACGAGCCGCGCAAATCATTTGCCCACAAGCGCAACAATGGAACCGCATGGAAAGAGGACACCTACCACAAGGTTATGGTAGTCCGCGACAGCAAAACCGGCACCATCGACGTATACTTTGACAACATGAAAAAACCCATCCTGCAAGGCAAAGACACGTCCTTCAAAAAAGGCCGCGTAGGCGTAGGCTCATTCGACGACATCGGCAACATCAAAACCTTCAAGGTCTTTGGGATAAAAATGAACTAAACCACATACTCTCCCAGTTTTGTCTGGGAAAGTGCTGATCTTTCCCAAAGATCAGAGGGGAACACTTATGGCATTTTTTTTATACAATTGAGTTTTCACTTAAAACGTTTAGGTCCTTTAGGTCCTTTAAAAACTCACAAATTTTAATGTCATGAACTACTACAATGAACTGATAGTTGGGCGCCAAGGGCAAGGCGTTGTTCGCCTTGCCCTTAAATTTCTGATACTGGGATGGCAATATGTAAATATTGCACAAAACCTACATGCGTTTTGTAATGCAGACATCCTGCCTGCATGTAATTGTTAGGAGTGCGAGGATCACCCACCGAGCCAGTTTCTCGAACCATCTTCAGCAGTTGTATTTTCCAACTTCAGCATTGGAGGCAAGTTAAGACGCATAGAATTTTTTTGGCACCAGGATTACTCCTAAAACTGAACCCTTCGATTCATAACTCTTTCATATGGGCCAACTTAGTGTTTTCATATCACGCGAAAATGGGTTGGAACTGTAGAAGACGGGTCAGACGAAAGGCCTTTTTAATGCCCAATACTATCCCTCAAAAAATTAAATGGGCGTAATGTCAACGGAGAATTTTTCTTCGCGTTGAAGATGAATTGTTTCTTCGCTCAGATAGACGCCAAAGTTTTCAAGGGTCAATTGCTTCAGCTCGATTTCACCAAACAAGGCTTCCAGCATAATTTCGCGGTTCGCACCCTTGCGCTTGATCTCACACGTTCCCCAAGCGTAGCCGTTGGACCAGAAATAACACCCTGGGTTGGAGGTGAAAGTCATGCTTTTGTTTACAGCGGAATAGTGAAAGCCGCTAAACGCCAATACAGCCGCCCAGCTGGCCATAGCCCGGGCGTAATGGTGTCCGCATTCGGCTTCGTCAAAGGGATTGCGCTTGAGTCCGTCATAGCGGTCGCGAATGTTTTGCATGCATGTCAGTCCCAGTTCGGTCATGTTTTCATAGAGCATGCCAATCGCGGCGGTGTATTCAAAGCCAGTCATCACTTCGGTGAAGTAGGGGAAAGGATTTTCAGGCCGAGTTTTCGGATAACTAGCCATCAGCAAGCCGGATTCTTCTCCCAGAACGAACGAGCGCATAGTGTTGAAATGATCACGAAAGGTTTCGCGGTGGTTGTACTTGTATATGCTTTCCAGGGTTTTCTTGATATGTTCAGGGTTTACTAAATGCCCCAGTCCACATACATGAGCCATGAACTGTCCAACCAATTGATCGACCAGGCAACCTTCTCCGAGTTGGTAATCGGGATTGCTGACATCTTGGGAGCCCATGCCAATCAGCAGGCTGTCTGCAATTTCGGAGGGATCGCTTGGGGTACGGATCTGGTGAATGTAATATTCGCCATTGAACAAGTTTTCATCCAGCCAGCGGCTCCCCTTTTCATAGAGGGTTTGGCATTTGTTTGCGAAGGCTGAATCGTCAAGATAGTTGGCCATTTTTGTCGCCGCCAAAAGCGCCCCCAGGTACCAGATTCCCATTTGGGGATTCGGGCCATAGTATTCCACATCCATCGTGTTGTGTTGGCAGCCTTCCATCACGCCATCCTGGTCGGCATCCCATCCCCCGTCAATCCAACAAAATGATAAGGCCTGTTTTATTTTGGGCCACAGTTCTTGCAGCATCTCCGTATCGCCGGAGATCTGCCAATCCCGGTAAATTTTCATGATGCAACCCATTTGGCCATCGCAGGCTGCTTTGTTGAAATCTTGCGCGCGTGTCAGTGGTAAGGAGACTCGGAAACTCATTACACCTTTGTCGCTTGTGGCATGAAGAAACTCGACCTCGCGCATTTTCTTCGCCAAGTCGCCAAAGAGATAGGCGGTGGCCTGTTCGTAGTTCCAAACGTGAGTGCAGGAGCCCCAGCAGCAGCCTTTCAGATTGCCACAGCCTTCAAAGCCGTAAAAGCGTCCATCGGGAGTGCGGAAACATGTTTGAGTGCGCAAGGTGCTTAGATTGAATAAGGCGGCTTCTTTCACCACATCAGGGAAATCACTTCGGCAAAACGCGTGCACGAAGTTCAACGTTTGCTTTTCCAGATCATGGATTTTTGGCACGCACTGCAACGCCGCATCCCAGGCATCGCTGTAGAGAGTGGTGTAATAGTTGCCAATGCGGTCTTCGTCATTGTTGCGCGGAGTCCATGTCATTCGGTTGGGGAAATGCCACGTGAGATAAAAAGGGATCTCAATCGAACTATTGGCGGGGACCTCCACAGAGACCGATAGAGAGGCGATGGGGATATCGTGGCCGCTCACATTGCGCTCTTCTAATTTTCCATCAACGCTGAAATCATCCCAAAAATCGAGAATGGTGGCCCCCCATCCTTTGTTGGGCCAATCGATGCGATGCGTAATTCCTTGACTGGCTGGAGTTGCCAGAGCAATCGTGCCGTATTGCTGTTTCACCGCTTCCACCCCATTGGAGAACATGAAAATGCCGCAAAGATCGTTTGCTTGTTTGTATTCATTGATGTTTTCTTTGGCGCCGACCGGATGGGTGTCTCCTTTCCAATCGCGTTCTGTGTCCCACCCATCCATGCCAATGAAATTGGGG
>CAZEZQ010000337.1:0-6306 GCA_964516245.1 uncultured bacterium
CATCATATACTGAAAGCCGTTTTTCATCTTTCGGAGTTGGTAGAAAGGTTTGAGAGGTTATCCTGCCATTTTGTATCCATGAAGGATTCACTTGTCGAAATAACGAGGTGTTATCCTGCATCCTTCACCCCGATTAAGGTTTGAATCTTTTGAACAATCTCTGGCCAAAGCGGTTAAAATAATCAAGTGTTTTTTCCGGTAGATATTCGGTAATTGTTTTTTCTTGCTGTGCGGCCACAATTGCGTTGATGATTGAATCACGGGATTTTTCAAAATCACGGATGTGTATCCCGGACACGAGGGGAACGAAGTGGTTTATGGCACCCGTTACAACAACCGGCTATTGATTTCGTATCCACAAGAAAACTCAAACCAGCACGACATGCAAGTGATATTTCAAGGGATGCGCGAAGGAGATCCACGCACCATTTGGGATATTGCTGCAGGGGAAGTTTTGAGTGAAATTCCCGTTGACGAAATTGTTGCTGTGGATGAGAGCGGACGTGTCTATCTGGTTTGGCATGAAAACGGCGAATGGCAGAGCCAGGTGATCCATCACATACCCAGAATTCCCTTCCACAATGTTGTGATTGATGATGTGGATCCAGATTCTCAGGGCAACGAAATTTTGGTGACCAGCGAGGATGGGACTCTTACATTGCTCGCTCAAGAAACCCAATCACACGTTTCCCATTGGAAGAAACTAAACAACTAAGCCCCTCCAACGTTCTTATAAGAACGTTATCTCAAACACTTATTTACCGGGGACCTTTTCGGTCCCCAATTTTTTTGCTGAAATACGTTTGGTATGGACTACAAAAGGAACGGTTTGAATTGCATGATCGACAAATGTTTATTCATAGTTTCTATCCATTGGAGGTATGCATGAAAAATTTATTGGCATTATCGGTTTCATTACTCATTTTCATTTCCACCGGGTATAGCGCACCCGATGAATCTTACGGCAAAATCGAATTGATCCGCGACGAATGGGGCATCCCCCATGTGTTTTCGGAGACCGATCCAGGAGCCTATTACGGCTTGGGGTATGCGACCGCTGAAGACCGTGGCTTTCAGATGACATTTTCCTTGCGCAGCATTCAAGGCCGGACGGCAGAAGTATTAGGTGATATCAAGATGCGCAAATCGACTGCCGTAGAATTCGACAAAAAGATGCGCATTATGGGCTTTTATCATGCCGCGAAAGAACTTGTTCCCAATTTGGAGCAAGAAACGGTCAAACTACTCGAGGCCTACTGCCAAGGTGTCAATGATTATTTTGAACAAAACCAGGATCAGTTGCTTTATCTGTTTGATGAGCTGAATATGGAACATGAACCGTGGACCCCTGCAGACTGCATCGCATCTTGGTGGGGGTTTGGAAAATTCTTCGCCATTGAAGGATTGCACGACACCTTGGTTTACAACCGGCTGCAAGACGAAACTCAACAACTCCGTTCTGGACCCACGGTTTCAGACAATGAAGCCGCGGTCATCAAACGGGAAGATGTGAGTTCAGAATGGATCGATGCGCTGAATCGATACGCAAAAGAAAATGGTTTGATTGAGAGTGACACTACCAGTGGCGAGGGGCCGAAATTCAGCCATGCCTGGGTGGTGGGCGGCGAGAAAAGCACAACCGGCTCAGCGGTATTGTGCAGCGACCCGCAAACTCCGGTGCGCAACCCTTCCCTTCTCTATGAATTTCACATGAAAGGCAAAACCTTCAATGCGCGCGGCATTGGCGTATCTGGCAGCCCGATTATTCTGATCGGGTTCAATGAGCACCTGGCCTGGGGGGCCACCGCTTTGGGGGCCGATCAAGCGGACCAATTTTTCTTAAAGACTGACGGCGACCACCCCAACCAATACCAGTTTGATGGCGAATGGCTGGATATGGAGATTCGCGAAGAAACCATCAAAGTGAAAGATGGCAGAGATATCCCCATCACATTAAAATGGACCCGCTTTGGACCGGTGGTGACAGAAATTGCGCATGGGATGAAACGGGGCATGCAAGTCGCACTCAAGCGCATCCCCATTTGCGAAACCGAGCATGAAACCATAGAAGCATCGTTACCGATGATGCAGGCTAAAGATGTGCATGAATTTGACAAAGCCCTGGACGGTTGGCGCTTCCCTAGCGCCAATATTCTTTGCGGTGATAAAGATGGAAACATCGGTTATTGGGCCTTGGCTGCGATTCCGATCCGCTCCAAGCATGCGCTGAATCATGGCAGCGCCACACACGATGGTTCGTCTTCGAAATACGATTGGCAGGGGATATTGCCTTATGAATATCTTCCTCATGTAATCAATCCAAAACGAGGATATTTGCACAGCGGCAACCATCGGCCGATAGAAGCGTTTTATCCCATCCCCATCGGCATTAGTACAGGTTCGCAGGGAGACTCTCCGCGCTCTTGGCGATTGCGTGAGCGCCTGCAAGCGAAAGATCAATTTACACCGGATGAGGTGTTGGATATTCACTTCGACATGGTCAACGCGCCCAAACGGGAGTTGTTGCGCTTGGGGTATCATCTGCGGGATACATTAAATGAGTCGTTGCCCAGCGATACGCTGCACACGTTGGAATATCTTGAAGAATGGTACAACAACGGCGCCCAGATCGATCTTCGCAGCCAAGGGACCGAACTGGCGCTTGTGATGCCAACCATCTTCCGGTTTCGAAGTGAACGAAACCCGCTAAGGCAGAAATATGGTGGCGGCAATTCGGGCTTGTGCCACTTTTTGAAGACCACACAGAAACGCCTGCAAGATGATCCGCAAGCCGAACTTGATGAAGCAGAAAAACAATATGTCATCCAATCGCTGGGGCAGGCCTGGCAAACCGCCCTAAAGCGATATGGACGCAATCAAGAAACCTGGCATGAAAAGGCCAAAGAGCAATTGCTGCAAAAAACGCTGGGATATCAATCCACCTTGAACGGCTTTGATTCGTTTGATTCAGAGCATGACGTCAACTATCCGCCCCTGCGCTGCACCGATGGAAGCACAATTTTTTCTCAAGAAGCCCAATCGTATTCACAGTGGGTACCCCTTGATGATGTTGATAAGGCCAAAACGATCATCCCCATAGGCATTTCAGAAAAGCCCGGCAATCCCTACCGCTTATCCCAATATGGCGCCTGGGCCACAGGCGCCATGCATCCAGCCCCACTGAGCCGTGAGTCTGTCGAAATTTATCAAAAGGAGGCAGAGATACTTGCAAACTAGTACTCCGTCACACATGGAATGATGCAATACTTTTTGATGTACGAAGTTGTTAGGAGGGCGAGGTTGAAAATGCGCCGTGGCGTGCTCCCGCCGAGCCGGTTTTCTGCATAAACAATTGCTTTTGAATTTAGATGTTTTCACCCATCAAAACATCTGTGACAGAGTACTACGAACCAATATGAACAATAAGTTTTTTTTTATTTCGCGTTCTATGAGATATAATAATAATACTATGATTGATGAATTATTGAGAAAATACCGCCGGACGAAAGAACGGATAATGAGCCGAATCGCATGCGGCACAGTGTGGGGTGGTATACGCGATACCAATTTACGCACTGAAACTGCCGCAATTACAGCCAGCATATTTTCCCATGCTGCCGATGGTGGAAAAGGCGGCGATGTTTACTTTTTCAGCGTCTGCAGCGGTGACAAACTCTCGCGCATTGTTATCGGAGATGTTACCGGCCATGGAGAAAAGGTGAGTCAAATAGGCTTATGGCTGTATGATTCGCTCTTAAAGTACAAAAATATTTACGGGGAACACCACATTCTCACCGACTTGAACCAAACTGTCACAAAACGCGGCCTTGAAGCGCTTTCAACAATGGCCAGCATATCGTATTACAAAAAAGACGGAAACTTGTACTTCAGTTATGCCGGGCATCCTCCAGTGATGATTTTACGTAACAATCAGCCTGAGTGGGAAGAAGTAAAACTAGATACCAACGATCTACAGTTTTCCAATATTCCACTGGGAATCAGTGACAAGGCTAACTACATGCAGAATTCCATACCATTGCATAGTGGAGATAAATTGGTGCTTTACACTGACGGCGTTTTGGAAGCCCCAAATCGCGAATGGGAATTATTTGGCAGTCGCCGCTTAAAGGAAACCCTTCAATCTCTGAATCATGATGAACCAGAGACAATTAAGAATGGTGTGATTGAAGCCCTGAAAGATCACACCAGCGGCCAACTCAACCACGACGATATTACTTTAATCGCCATTCATATCAATTAACTGATTTTTGCTGCCTTTTTTAACTTTTTTCAACATGGTAGTATAAGAAAAAACGTGCAGGCGGGATCTACCATGTTGAAGATCATTCTTGTTCCAGTCGTACTTGTCATCATTTTGCTCATCGTGTTGGGGTGCTGTTTTGTTACCATTGCGCCTACCCGTCAAATTTCGTTTGAAGAAGAAATTCAAAACTTTGCCGAACAAGCTGAACCCGGTTCGGAAATCTCGTTGTTTAATGGTGAAGATTTATCAGGCTGGGAAGTGCACGGCCTGGGCCAATGGAGTGTGAAAGACGGGAACTTGGCGGTACGCCGTGGAGTGGGGTATCTGGCGACCAAGTGCAAAGAATTTGATGATTTCATCCTTACTTTGGAGGCGAAGGTAAACAAAGAGGGCAATAGCGGTGTGTATTTCCGCTCCAAGCATCCTGGCTTCGGATTCCGCCCATGGCCGATTGGATACGAAGCGCAAATCGACAATCATGACCCCAAAAACCCAACCGGGAGTTTGTATGACCGGGCATCTGCCGAGATGGGGCTGGCCAAAGACAACGAGTGGTTTACTATGAAAGTGGAGGCCATTGGTTCTAACATGAAAATCTATGTAAACGATACGCTCGCTGTAGACACAACTCATTCTGAGTTTGAAAAAGGATTTATTGCTCTGCAGGCGCATGATTTCGGCAGTGTTCTCGAGTTTAAAAATATCCGGCTGCGGATGCCGGATAAGGAATAACACAAATAGATTCTAATCCGTAATTTGTAAGAATTTATCTCTCAATATTAATGAAGGTAAGGGGTAGTTCATTTTAACCCCCTCCTAGCCTCCCCCATTTCATTGGGGGAGGAATGGGAAAGCCCAATTTATATTTCAAAATTTCAAATGTATATTGGTTAGATTTTTAAGACTCTTTCCCAGTGTATCTCATCTGATTGTTTGGATGTAAACCTATTCTATGAGCGATGCCTCTATTTATCTCTGTGAAGACACCATTGCCGCGCTTTCGACCCCATCAGGGCGGGGAGCCATTGCCGTCATCCGATTGAGCGGTCCAGAGGCCATTGTTCACTGCCAAAGCATTTTTCATCCCCGCGGCCAAACCAGGCTGGAAACTCCACGAATGATGGTGCACGGCTTGATTGTTGATCCCAATAGCCATGAAACCATTGATGATGCCATGTGTGTGGTGTTTCACGCCCCCCATTCATACACCGGTGAAAATATGGCGGAAATCCATTCGCACGGCAGTGAAGCGGTGGTGCGGCAACTGTTGGAATTGCTGTATCGCGTGGGAGCACGCGCCGCGGAACCGGGTGAATTCACCTTTCGCGCTGTGCGTTCAGGGAAGTTGGATTTGGCCCAGGCCGAAGCGGTGGGCCATCTGATTGAAAGCCGCACTCAACTGGCCCGTTCGATGTCGTTACGCATGTTGGAAGGCGCGTTTTCGAAAGATTTGAATACGCTTAAACAAGCCGTCACCCAAGCCGTGGTTGAAATGGAGACCCAAATCGAGTTTCCCGATGACGCGATGGAAGAACAACTCACTATGGAATTGCAGCAGCGTACGAGCGAGCTCTTGCAGATGGCGGAAGAGATCAAACGCCGGGCGGTGCGTGAGCAACGCTTTGAACAGGGGGTGATGGTGGTTTTGGCGGGACGCCCCAATGTGGGCAAATCAAGCCTGTTTAACCGGCTATTGGGCCGTGAACGGGCGATCGTGACACCGCATGCGGGAACCACGCGGGACAGTTTGGAAGGAACCATTGAACTGGCGGGGTGGCCGGTAACGCTTGTGGATACCGCGGGCATGCGCGAGACTCAAGAAGAAATTGAATCTATCGGCATTCAACGGTCACGAGATTTGCTTTCCGGCTCGCATCTGGTGCTTTTTGTTTGTGATGCTTCGCAGGGATTAAATGAAGAAGATCACCGTTGGTTAACCGAACTAAAAGAAACCACAAGCCAATCGAGAATGATGTTGATTGCCAACAAAAGCGATTTGGGAATCGATCCTAGTTTGTTCAAAGAATTAAAACAAGCCGTTC
>CAZEZQ010000338.1:0-6303 GCA_964516245.1 uncultured bacterium
ACCCTACCCTTTGTGTTTCATCTTGATATAGCCCGCCGGGGCAGGTGGGGTGCTCACAAGTGCCATCACAGTTTCCTTTCCAGCAAAAATTCTTAAAATGGATTACCTATTATATGCCATTTGGAGACAACCATGAAATTTTATAACTCCTTTTTAAACATGATCTGTTTTTTGATTTTGCTTATTTTTATTCACAACACCCTCTTTGCCCAGCGGCAAATGGAAACATTGGACCGGGGAGTTGTGGCCATTCATAAAGAGAATGGAGAAGTTTTTGTCAGCTGGCGTTTGTTGGCCAGCGACCCCCAATCCATTGCTTTCAATCTGTACCGCCAAACGGGTGAAAACCAGCCCAATCAGTTAAATCCATCACTCATTTCAGACTCCACCAATTACATAGATACCAATGCCAACTTGGATCAACCCATTTCCTACTTCGTCCGCCCTGTGATCGACGGAGAAGAACTTGCAAGCAGCGAGCCTTTCACTCTGGCAGCCAATACTCCCGCTCAACCCTATCTCTCGCTGCCATTACAAACACCAGATGGCTATCACCCCAACGACGCTTCAGTCGGCGATTTGGACGGGGATGGCGAATACGAAATCATCATCCATCAAGTGGGCCGTGGTCGTGACAACTCGCAAAGAGGCCGCACCACCGAAGCTATTTTGGAAGCCTACCAACTGGATGGCACACTTATATGGCGTATCAATCTCGGCATCAATATCCGCGAAGGCGCCCATTACACCCAATTCATGGTCTACGACCTCGACGGAGACGGCCAGGCCGAAATCGCCTGCAAAACCGCGGATGGCACAGTGGATGGGCTAGGGAATGTTATCGGCGACCCTGATGCCGACCATCGAAATGAAAATGGGTACATTTTGGCCGGACCGGAATTTCTCACTGTGTTTGATGGCAAAACCGGCGCTGAATTGGCAACCACAGATTATATCCCGCCGCGCCACCCCGACACCCAAAATCCCACTCCGGATCAATTGGATGAAGTCTGGGGGGATGGCTACGGCAACCGGGTCGACCGCTTTCTCGCTTGTATCGCCTATCTTGATGGCGAACGGCCCAGCTTGGTGATGTGCCGCGGTTATTACACCCGCACCCTGTTAGCCGCTTGGAACTGGCGCGATGGCAAACTTAGCCATGTTTGGACTTTTGACAGCCACAAAGGCCCGCCTGAAAACCGCAAGTATGCGGGCCAAGGCAACCACAACCTCAGTGTGGGCGATGTGGATGACGATGGAAAGGATGAAATCGCCTATGGCGCCTGTGTGATTGATGATGATGGCACCGGCCTTTACTCCACAGGGTTGGGACATGGAGATGCCATGCATCTTTCTGATTTGGACCCCCAGCACCCAGGGCTGGAAGTGTTTGATATCCACGAAAATCCAAACCATCCGCACGCTGTCGAATTCCGCGATGCGGATTCGGGCGAAATTCTATGGAGCAAACCTTCCAGCGATGTGGGCCGCGGCCTGGCATTGGATATCGACCCGCGTTATCCCGGTTCCGAATGCTGGGCCTCTGGACGCGGCTTGGATGAGTTGTACAACTGCAAGGGAGAAGCCATCTCTGAGACCAAACCCCGCTCTTGCAATATGGGAGTATGGTGGGACGGCGATTTGCTGCGCGAATTGCTCGATGGGGTAACCATCAGCAAATGGCACTATGAAAACAGCACCCAAACAACCTTGCTCGATGCCGGAGAATACAATTGCGTTCGAAACAACGGCAGCAAAGCCAACCCCTGTTTGAGCGCAGATTTATTCGGCGATTGGCGCGAAGAGGTGATCTGGCGAACCGGGGACAACCAAGAACTGCGCATCTTTACAACCACTATCCCAACCAATCACCGTATGCCCACCCTGATGCACGACCCCATCTACCGCTTGGGTGTGGCCTGGCAAAACGTCGCCTACAATCAGCCCCCTCATACCGGCTTTTATCTCGGCCATGAACAAAATGAAACTTCGGGGATACCGGGGATGTAACGGAATTGCTTTACGTATTCCACAAATAGGTACAATTGAGATACAATAGTACTGACTATGCCGATTGGGGATTATCACTGAATGGAGAATTGTTACTACCACTCGTCCAAAGAAGCAGTTTATACCTGCCATGATTGCAGCAAGCGGATATGCGATTCGTGTGTTATTGTGGTTGAAGGGATGCCATACTGTCAAATTTGCTGGGATGGATATGTCGCTCCCATCAGGCAACAGGCAGAATTTCACGAAGCCAACCTCAATGTCCCGTGGCAGCGCTGGCAAGAAATTGGAATTTTAAATGCCTTTTGGCAGACCTGCAAACAATTGGCGCTTCAACCCAATGTTTTCTTCGAAAAAATACATTCGAAAAGCGATCTCACCACCCCATTACTATTCGCATTGATTTGTACTTTGTTATTTTGGTTTCCATCCAATCTGATCAATATGCAGTTGATCCCTCTGGTTGAACAGTGGAACATGCAACTTCTTGAAAATGCTGAAGATTCAACCTCTGCCCCCTTGGAGGGCACCGCAATGGCCGGAAATCGCCAAGCCTTTAACGCGTTTCAAATTTTTTTACTGCCATTAAATTATTTATTTATACAAATTATAATTATGGCATGGATGCAGCAGGCTTTAGTCACCCTCTTCAAAGGCAAAGCGGGTTTTCCTGCAACGTTTCAAATCCGTTGTTATACCATGGTCACCAGTATATTCTCCTTGTGCATCCCACTCTTAGGGTTTTTAATTACAGAGGCGGCCACAATCGTATTGTCTATACGGGGCTTTCAAATCGTTCAGCGCCTGCCGCTGAAACAGGCGTTTTTTATTTCCATTACGCCTGCTCTTGTATCTGTGTTCGCTGCTATATTGACATTGACATTAAGTTATGCATTGTAAAGTTTATCAATTTGGTCTACTATTAGTGAAACGGAAAAAAGTCTTTGGAGCGCAGGCGTCTCGCCTGCATCTTTCATACTGAGTAGACAAGACAACTACGCTACAATCAATGATATGGAAAATTGCTCGATTGTACTTTTTTTCGCAGCACTAATATGAATGTTCCCGCCAAACTCGGAGGGAAAGGATTTAGTTGTATGGAACTCAAAATATTTTTGGGCAACGGTCCATGGCTTTGTAAGGGATACTACGGTGTGCGTGCGGGCTCACGCTGGCCCCACCTCGAAGAAGAAGGCAACCGCTATCTTCCGTTTCCATTCTATATGGCCTACGCATGCGCCATTTTAGAGCGTGAAGGCTATGCCTGCCGCATGATTGACGGCGTGGCCGAACGCATTTCAGAAGACGAATACATCAAACGCGCCATCGAATTTCAGCCCGACGTCACCATATTAGAAGTCTCCACCGCCTCACTCCCCATTGACGTTCGCCAGGCCCAGCGAATCAAAGAACACTGCCCTCACACCAAAATTGTGTTCAGCGGCATTCATCTCGACATGTACCGCCCCGGCTTTTTGGATGAATTCCCTGTGGTCGATTTCGTCATGAAAGGCGAATACGACCTCATTGCCTTGAATCTGATCAAAGCCATCGAGGGCAATATTCAATTTTCACAAGTGCCGGGCTTGGTCTACCGCGAAGGCGAGCAGAGCACCGAAACCGACCGCGGCGAAGTGATCTACAATCTCGAAGAAATCCCCTGGCCATCACGCGCGCAGTTGCCCATGATGAATTATTACGATTTGCCGGGCGGCATCCCCGAACCCAGCCTGCAGTTGTGGGCCAGCCGGGGTTGCCCCTTCAAATGCATTTTCTGCGCCTGGCCGCAAATCATGTATGGCAACAACGCCTACCGCACCCGCGAAGCGGGCGATATCTGCGATGAAATCGAAGCCATGGTCAAAGATTACGGCTTCCGTTCGTATTATTTCGACGACGACACCTTCAACATCGGCAAAAAGCGCATCATGAGCCTGTGCGATGAAATCCGCCGGCGCGAAATCAACCTGCCCTGGGCGGCCATGTCACGCGCCGACACCTCAGACCGCGAAACCTTCAAAGCCCTCAAAGACGCGGGCTTGCAAGGGATCAAATTCGGGGTCGAATCGGGCTCGCAAGAACTGGTCAACAACGCGCAAAAAAGTTTGAAACTCGATAAAGTCGAACAAAGCGTGCGCTACTGCCATGAAATCGGCATTCATGTGCACCTTACCTTCAGTTTCGGGCTCCCCGGCGAAACTTGGGATACCGTTCACCAAACCATCAACTTCGCCAAAAAACTGAATCCGGATACGGTGCAATTTTCACTCATGACCCCGTTCCCTGGTTCTTCTTTCTACCGCATGCTCGAAGAAGAGGGCAAACTGCTCACCCACGATTGGTCCCAATACGACGGCGGCACCACGTCGGTAATCAAGACAGACGACCTAAGCGGCGAAGACCTCGAAAAAGCCCTGCGCATGGCCTACAACGAGTGGGATTGGCACAAGTTCACCCGGCCGCTAAAAGACCTGCACCACCTACGCCGGGTACTCTCCCGACCCCGCCACACTTGGCACACCTTCAAATTCTTAGCCACCCGCCACATGAAACGAATTTTTCAACCTGTCGGGTAATGGATTATCCATACCCACGAAGGATGGGTCGCGTTGTTTGACCCATCACATCTACCTATATTCTGTTTGATGGGTCAAATTCGCCACGGCGAATGACCCATCCTACGGTGCTTAAAAAAGTAATTATAATCATCGGGATACACCTCTCCTCTTGGCTTCACTGGGAAGATTGGGGATAGCGCCGGATGAGCAGGACCATTGATTTTTAGACCCTGTGCGATTTCTATAGTTGATCAAATTTAAAAATCTGGATGCCTGCGTTACTATGGGTTTGTTGGCATACTTTGGATTCTCCTTTTTTAGTTTAAGCGTTTGGGAGATGCATACGCTTCTTTGGTGGGCTAAAGCCCACCATACAGGATTGCTTCAACAATCGGCTCACCGGGAGGTTCGCCCTCCCGACAAGGTGCAGCCTGGAAGGCTGCATCACAACCAATGCAGGCGAGAACGCCTGCGCTCCAAATTCGATGGAGTTGGGCCCAACTCATACGTCAATCTTGGGCGTTTTTGTTTTGTCCCGCTAATCCGAAACTGGACTGGGGAGGCTCCATCTTCCCTCACAGGATCGCCCGATTGAGACGCGTTTTCCCGAATCGGGGTACTCTGTGGACCCGACCGTTGTGACATATCTGCCCTTCCCATGGGACAGCAACGGATCGATTTGAGATCTCGGGGGCCATGAGTATGGGTCTCATGGCAGGATCGTTGGACGGGGGTGGCCACTGGTCTCTGAGAGACTTCTCCCCCGTAGACGGGGGAGATACAGAGGGGGTAGATTCGTGATAGCAAACCCAATTGGGTAATGCCACAACCCCCTCCTAGCCTCCCCCAACTTGGGGGAGGAATGGATGGGAGCTGGTTGAACGATTTCAACCCCACCCTAGCCCTCCCCAATCTTGGGGAGGGAATGCGACTCTCAGCAAGGTTCCAGGCTTCCCATGCGTCCAACAGTTGCCTTTTCGCAACGCCGATGGGCGGAGTTCCAGCATAATTGTACGCGATGCACGACATGGAGGGCTCCTTTCTCATAGCGCGTTGCGATTATTGCTCCGTCCGCTCAAGGCGGACGTCAGTCCCCAGTACAGACGGGCTTATTTATGACCAATCCGCAACGGGACTCCATCAGTGATTATCGATAATCGGCCTCTACTATTAGGAAAATTGCCGCAAAAAAATTCATTCAAAAAAATGATGTATAGTGAAAGAAGTTATAATGGGTTGATATGGTAGAAGTTAGAGTTTTTTTTGTGAAGTGTTATTTTGTCTGAACCAGGATAGCCAGGATTTTCTGGATGACCAGGATAACGGCGTCAGGGAATAGATTTCGATTGTTGCAATAGGCTTGAAATTGTAAATTATTGGTATCTGATGAAAAGTAAAAAATTTGTGTTGTTGTTTTTTATCCTGAATATCCTGTGCATCCTGGGTATTCTGATTCAGACAATTTTTGGTATTGACCTCCCCTTATATTCATGAAAAAACTATTCTTACATTGATAAGACAAATTTGGTGGAACGTGGTTTATGAATCCAATCCTTTATCAATTCATGATTATTAGCATTGGTATACTTTCGATCACAGTCTCACTTTCAATAGTGATATGGGGATATATCTATTGGAAGAAACAACGTCTAAAAACCTATTACACTGTAGTGCGTAAGCGGGCTAGGCGCAAAATTGGGTATATCAGGCCATTTTTCATTTTGCTGAAAGAGAT
>CAZEZQ010000339.1:0-6302 GCA_964516245.1 uncultured bacterium
TGACCCAAACAATGCGGGTGTCTATCGAAAAGAAAACGTGGCGATATCTGGGGCTGAGCACATCCCGCCAGACTTTACCGTTGTCCCCGATCAAATGCAGCAATTAATGATGAATTATTATAAGGAATGGAAGAACTTGCATCCCGCCGAACGGGCGGCATTGCTGCATGTTGAATTTGTAAAGATTCACCCTTTTGTGGATGGCAACGGGCGCACTTCCCGCCTGCTGCAGAACTTCGAGTTGATGAAGTTTGGCTACCCACCAATTATTATCAAAAAAGAACAACGCTTGGATTATTACGAATATCTGGACAAAGCGCATACCACCTGTGAAATCAGTGATTTTATTCGCTTTTCGGCAGACCGTTTAAACGAAATACTCGATTTGTATTTGCAGTTTATTGAAGGAAATCAGCATGGTTCCTGAAACACCCTCTTATATCGAAGAGCACATTTCCAAAATCCCAGCACTGCAATTGCTGTAAAACCTCAAGGACAGGGGATTTTTTTGCGTGACGTTAGGCTAAATTTGACCTATACTGTATCTGGTTGCAACATGAATGGTGCATTGGTTGGATGAAACCGCTTGAATTTACCGGTTCTTCCAGAGAGGAGTTGCGAAAATTGCCGAAAGCGGTTCGAGAGGTATACAGCCATGCATTTTTCATTGCCCAGAACGGTGAACGGCATGTCAATGCGAAACCGTTGCATGGATTCGGTGGAGCCAACGTGCTTGAAGTGATTGAGGATTACCAGGAAGGGACCTATCGCGGAGTCTATACGGTTCGGTTTCAACACGCGGCCTACGTAGCGCAAAAACTCCGAAGCGAGATAGGGAGTTGATCCAGCAACGCTTGAAAAAAGCGGAAATGCATTATTCACAGTATTATACTCGCTGAGCATTCATCCCTGTGGAGGTTGAACCATGGCACGAACAAACGGCAATCCGAAATCCCGTACCAGTTCGGGCAACGTCTTTGCTGATTTGGGGTTTCAAAACTCCGATGAAATGCTGGCGAAATCAAATCTCGCACTGCAAATCCAACGGATCATGCAAGAGCGCCAGCTGGATCAAACCCAGGCAGGGAAACTTATGGGGATCGATCAATCGAAGGTTTCCAAAATTTTGCTGGGGAAACTCAGTGGGGTCTCTATGGAACGATTGATTCGCTGTTTGAATGCCTTGGATCACGATGTGGAATTGCGAATTAAACCCAAACCGAAAAACCGCGCCAAAGCGAAACTGCGGGTGTATGCGGGGCAAAAATCCAATCAATAAAATTTGTGGATTACAACTATGCACGAATGTTGATCACATAGCCCTTTTGAAAAAATCTTTCTTCTATTTGTTCAAATAAGGCCGGCATTCGATCAGATACTTATAACTAATTATCATTCAACAACTTCTCCAATTCATCTAATGAGGCGCCTTCGCGTATTGCCTTTTCAATCTTATGTATGGTATCCAAAGCAGCAATTTCTTCGATTCGCTGATAAAAATCCAAACCTTCCTGGCCATATTTCAACTCCAATGGCAGGCGAAGACCTTCAACTCGTCCTTCCACACGGCCTCTCTCTTCTATCCGTTCAAATAATGTTGGCATCAGTTTTTCTCCCTTTTGTGGTAATGCTTTTGTTATACCTTCTTTTACTTCTTCTTCAGTAATCTTATCGGTCGCGTTGCCAATATATTCTATTATACTTCCCATGTATTCCAAAGATGTTTTTTCATCGCCCAATTCACCTAATAAGTTGCATATCCGAATAAATTCCCGGCCAAAACTATCATGATAAATATATTTGAATAGCAACAAAATAACACGAGAAAGAATCGCTCCTTTGATATCTTCGTCGCTATATTGGGATAAGTCCAACAGAAAATAATTAAAGTGGGGTACATAGTCTTTCATCCCTTTTGGAATGTGAACCAAAGAAGCGAAGTTGGTGTCTGTTGTCCACCGATTCTTCCCATGATAGATTACGATGGGAAAGATAAATGGTAGAGGTTTTCCAGCTTCTTTCACCTTTTTCCACATTTGCATCATGTATTCATTCAAATCAAATGCGACTAATCGTTTGTGGAAACTTTTATGCTCAATAAGAATAAAAAAATAGGCTTCCCCACCATCTTTGAGTTGACCCTTGAGATATAGGTCGGAATAATATCTCTCCAAATCAGAATCCACGAATTTTTCTCTGCAATCTTCAAGCGTTCCTTTCACCAGAATATCAGCTATTAGTGGCACATTGTTAATCAAAATATCTTCAACAGTATCCATTTGGGAAAACACTTTGCCAAAAAAACGGTCATGAGGTTGATTGAGTTCTGACATCGTTGATCCAATCCATGTTGAGATGTTTGTACAAGTGTAAAACAGAGCCACTACGATAATAGAATATTCGCCTAATAAGCGCTACTCCTTTGTTCACTTTTGTGTTACGATACCTGTAATTCTACTTGATGAGTGTGTTCTATGGCCATTGCCAGCCTGGTTGAGACAAAAGACGTTGAGCATGTGTTGGAAGCGCTGCGGAGCGACCCTGAGTTTCGCAGCAATATTACCTTCTGGCATACGCTGGAAGCCAAGCCGGCCGAATATGGCCAGTGGCCGGCGCAGTTTTCCTCCGACATTCGCGCTGTGCTGCAAAAGCGCGGCATTGAGAATCTCTACAGCCACCAGGCCCAAGCGGTCGACACCGCCCTGCAAGGCAAAAACACCATCGTGGTCACCCCCACCGCGTCAGGCAAAACCATGTGCTACAATCTGCCGGTGCTGCATCATCTCACACAGGTGAACTCCGAAGCCCGCGCCTTATACCTCTTCCCTACCAAAGCGCTCTCGCAAGACCAGGTGCTCGAAGCCCGCGATCTGGCGGGTGAACTGGGTAAGAATGTTAAAATTCACACGTTCGACGGCGACACCCCCGCGAGCGCCCGCAAGGCCATTCGCAATTCGGGCCATATCGTGGTGACCAACCCTGATATGCTGCACACAGGGATCTTGCCCCATCATACGCTGTGGATCCGGTTGTTTGAAAACTTGAAATTCGTGGTAGTTGATGAAGTGCACCACTACCGCGGCGTGTTTGGCAGCCATCTTTCGAACTTGATGCGCAGGCTGCGCCGCATTTGCAAGTTTTATGGTTCCAATCCCCAATTCGTGTGCTGTTCGGCCACCATCGCCAACCCCAAAGAATTGGCGGAAAAGTTGTTTGGCACTCACTTCACGCTGATCGATCAAAACGGCGCGCCGCGCGGTGAAAAGCATTTTCTGTTTTACAACCCACCGGTGATCAACGAAGAACTGGGCATTCGTAAATCAGTGATCAACGAAGCCAGCCGCATCGCTAGCAAGTTTCTACTCAAAGGCATCCAAACCATCGTGTTTGGCCGCAGCCGCCTGCGGGTGGAGATTCTCACCACCTATCTCAAGCGTGCCATGGAGCGCAATAAGAAAGATCCGGAGCGCATCCGCGGCTATCGCGGCGGCTATTTGCCCAACGAACGCCGCGATATCGAAGAAGGCACCCGCTCGGGTAAATATCTGGGGGTGGTCAGCACCAATGCGCTCGAACTGGGTATCGACATCGGCCGCCTGAAAGTGGCGGTGTTGGCTGGGTATCCCGGCACCATCGCCTCCACCTGGCAGCAGGGCGGCCGCGCAGGCCGCAGCCAGGATACCAGCGTGGTGATTATGGTCGCTAGTTCAGCTCCGCTGGATCAATTCATTATCCAGCATCCACGCTATTTTTTCGGCACCACTCCTGAAAGCGGGCTGATCAACCCGGATAACCTCGCCATCATGGTCAGCCACCTCAAATGCGGCGCCTTTGAATTGCCTATCGAGAATCAAGAAAAGTTTGGGCAGGAAGAATTGGAGGGCATGCTGCACTTTCTTGAAGAAGAGCGCATTCTGCGCCATAGCGGGGATAAATGGTTTTGGTCCAGCGCCGCCTATCCGGCAGAAGAAGTATCGCTGCGTTCGGCTTCATCCGAAAATTTCGTCATCCTCAACACCTCCGACAATAACACGGTTATTGGTGAGGTTGATTTACACAGCGCGCCGATGTTGATCCATGATCAGGCGATTTACCTACACCAAAGCAAACCCTTCGTAATCGACAAACTCGATTGGGACGGGCGCACCGCCTACGCCCGCGAGGTGGATGTCGATTATTACACCGATGCGGTCGAAGAGAGCGACATCAAAGTGATTAGCACCGATCTAAGCGAGCCCATTCGCAGCCAAAAGAAAGATGTCACGCAAGCAGCCTATCGTTACTTTGGCGAGGTGGCGGTGAGCACGGTGGTGCCCAAATACAAGAAGGTACGCTTTGAGACTCATGAAAACATTGGTTTTGGATGGATCCACCTGCCCCAGCTCGACAAGCAAACTGAATCGTATTGGGTGGAATTCAGCGGCGATTTGATGGACACCCTAATGATGGATTCGAAAGACATCGGCGGCGGCATCCGCGCTCTCTCAACCGCTTTACACAATGTGGTGCCTGTGTTTGTGCTCTGCGATCCCAAAGACGTCAGCGCCGTGCCCATGGTGCGCGCGCCGTTTTCGAGTTTGCCCACCATCTACATTTACGACCTATACCCCGGCGGCATAGGCATCTCCCGCAAAATTTACGACATCGACGAACACATCTTCAAAGCCGCCCGCGAACTCATCACCCAATGCGTCTGCAAAACCGGCTGCCCCTCCTGCGTCGGCCCCCCACTCGAAGTGGGAAAAACAGGGAAAGAGTTTGCGTTGAAGTTGTTGGATTATTTGCTGTAACTTACCTTTCTTTTATGACAATTATTGCTACAATTTTTATGACAAAAATTATTGTAGATAATTTGTAACTCGCTTAATTCTTATAAGATATGTTTGACAATTTATTGGACAAAAATGAAGAAATATGAAAAGACACATTCTTGGATTAGTTTTCGTGTTGATTTTTCAAATGCTACACCAAATCTTTGGATGAAATTAGGAGAAGCTCAATCTAAGAGTGATCATATTGCCGGAGTTCCCCTTCGCCCATCAACCGCTCAAAATCTTAATTTGATTTATTTATCCAAAGGGATTCATGCAACAACAGCGATAGAGGGGAATACATTATCAGAAGAGGAAGTGAAAGAACGAATCCAAGGGAAAAAAGATTTACCTCCATCTCAAGAGTATCTGGGACAAGAAGTTGATAATGTATTAAATGCTTATAATTCAGTTTTGGGATTATTGCGTGAAGGTAAAATATTTGATCAATTTACACCTGAACTAATAAAAGAATTCAATCAATCTGTATTAGACAAATTACCCTTACCAGATGAAGTTATTCCAGACAATATTCGGACACATGAGGTATTAGTGGGTAACAGATATAGAGGCGCTCCGCCTGAAGATTGCGAATTTCTTTTAGAGAGATTATGCCAATTTCTTAATGAGGAATGTATTTTTCCGAATTTTGAACCAATTGCTGCAGGATTATTAAAAGCAATGATCGCTCATTTATATATAGCATGGATTCATCCTTTCGGTGACGGAAATGGCAGAACAGCACGATTGGTAGAATTTGTAATTCTTTTAGCGGCTGGGGCGCCAACTCCAGCCGCTCATCTGTTAAGCGACCACTATAATACCACACGTGCTGAATATTATCGCCAACTAGATCAAGCGAGTAAATCAGGTGGTGATGTGATTCCATTTATTCAATATGCTATGCAAGGTTATGTAGATGGATTAAAGCAACAATTATCTATTATTCGAAAAGAACAATGGGATATTGTATGGCAAAATTATATTCATGAACAATTTAAAGATCACAAAAGCCCAACATCCATTCGAAAGCGATATTTAGCTTTAGATATCTCAAAACATGACGATTTCATACCCATATCTCAAATTGAAGAACTTAGCCCACGATTGGCCAAGGCTTATGCCAATAAAACTGATAGAACGATTACACGTGATTTATTTGATTTAAGCCGAATGAATTTGATTGAAAGAAGAAAAAAATCTGTACGCGCTAAAAAAGAAATTATCTTGTCATTTTTGCCTGAGAGGTTTCCACAAGATCAATAATAAAATCAATTGACAACAGTTCGCACCTATTATCTATTACATAGAGTAAAATAGTGTTGGTATAAGATTTCATCAAATATACTATTTCTTATAAGACAATCCGGCAAAAAGTCTTTTTTGGAGCGCAGGCGTCCCCGCCTGCAACAACATACAGTGTAGATTAGACACCTTCTTTACGATATATTGTGTGGCCATTTTCTGGATCGGACTTTTTGCCGGCTTGTC
>CAZEZQ010000340.1:0-6298 GCA_964516245.1 uncultured bacterium
GGCGAGGCTCGGTATGGCGAGGCTCGGTATGGCGAGTTTCGGGAGGGCGAGGCTCCCGCCGAGCCTTGGCTGGTGAATCAAAAGTATTGGAAGAAACCGGCTCATCAGGAGATTCGCCCTCTCGATAACATTCCCCAAGTATTTCTTAAGTTAATGACATTGGGCTAGGGGAGATCTGGAAACATAATTATACCTTTTAAAATATACTAGTCTCCAGCATCCCAATCACACATACCTCTATCTTTTTTGGAGATCAACACAGGTTCCATTCTCCATTGAATGTTAAATGCCGGGTCGTTCCAACGGACACCTTGTTCTGATTCAGGGTGATAAAACTCAGAAACCTGGTAAAAGAGCTCGGTATTATCCACTAGTGTTTGATATCCATGCGCGCAGCCCCTTGGAATATAGAGCATTTTTCTATTTTCTTCTGTCAATTCAATAGCAAACCATTTTCCAAATGTCGGTGATTGTTTGCGTAGATCAAGCGCCACATCATACACCGCTCCCCGTGTGCATCGAATCAATTTCACTTCCTGATGGGGTTCACGCTGGTAGTGCATTCCCCGAAGGGTTCCCCGTTTATGATTCAGGGCGATGTTGCATTGCACGAACCGGGTTTCCAGCCCATGTTCTTGAAATTCGGTTTCACAGAAACTCCGCGCAAAAAAGCCGCGTTGGTCTTGATGGGGCTCAATTTCTATGACCCATACTCCACAAATATCCATCTCTGTAAATTTCATGGCTTTGTTTGTGCAAAAAACTGTTCATACCATTTTATCGTATGATTTAATCCATCCTTTAATGAAAAAGATGGATGCCAATTTAATACTGACTTGGCTTTTTCCATATCCAACCGCTGGTAGGGGATCTCATGGCGAGCCTCATTCCGCACATCAGGCTTCAAATCAGAGTTCATCAAATGCAAAATCATTTCCACCAATTCCAAAACAGAAATTCCTGAATCGGCAGTGACATTGAACGAATGTCCCAATAATTCCGGCTTTTGTGAGAGCATCTCGGCCACTAGCAAATAAAATTCTGTAGCATCTTCTACATACAAATAATCACGAACCTGGGTCCCGTCTGAACGGATGACCGGTTGAATGTTCCGGTGCACAGAACGTATGGTCCCGGGGATCAAACGGTTCCAATTCAAATCTCCCCCACCATAAATATTAGCGCATCGGGTAACCACAACCGGCAAGCCATAGGTATTGGCGTAAGTTTGTGCAATGAGATCCGCGCAAGATTTGCTGGCATCGTATGGATGTTTCCCCTGTAGTGGCATGTCTTCTGTGTAGACAGCCTTCCCATGATCTCCATAGGCTTTGTCTGACGACGCCAATATCACCTGTTGGATATATGATGAGGCCCGGCAGGCTTCGAGCAAAAGCCAGGTTCCACGAACATTAGTCTCGAATGTGGAGAGAGGGGCCTGGTTGGCGATGCCAACAATTGTCTGCGCCGCCAGGTGAAAGACGGTTTGAATTTCATATTCACCCAGGATCCGTTCAATCAATCCCGGGTCACACAAATTGCCCCGAACCACTTTCAATTTGTTGCTGGTTTCACTACGGATGAACTCAGAATCGGGGACCCAATCGCGCACCAGGCAAACCACATCGGCTTCGTGCCGTAAGAGTTCTTTCACGATCCATCCACCCACCAACCCGGTGGCTCCAGTAACAAAAACCGGACGGTCTCGCCAGAAAGATTGGCGGTAATTCATTCGATCTGTCACTTCATTCACCATGTTTTCCAACTTGCAGCGCCGGTTTCCCAAAGCTGATTCAGCATCATCTTATCCCGCAACGTATCCATACACTGCCAAAAACCGTCATGTCGATAGGCCGCCAGCTGGCCGTCAGCCGCCAAGCGAGTCAAGGTTTCATGTTCCAAAGCTGTTTGATCACTTTTGAGATACTTAAATATACGTGGTTCGAACACAAGAAAACCGCCGTTGATCCACCCTTCACCTGTTTGGGGTTTTTCAGTAAAACAAGATACGCGGTCACCTTCAAAATACAACCCCCCATACCGTGCCGGTGGCCGCACAGCGGTTACGGTGCCGCACAATCCATGAGATTTGTGAAAGTCAATCAGTGCACTTACATCGATGTCACTTACACCATCGCCATAAGTAACAATAAACGTTTCATTTTCCAAGACAGCTTGAAGCCGCCTCACCCGTCCACCCGTATGGGTTTCAAGACCGGTTTCCATCAGGTGCACGGTCCAGTTTTCACTTATATTATCTTGCGCTTCTACGTTTCCAGTAGCGAGATTGATGGTGAGGTCGCCTCGTAGGGTGGAATAATCCAGAAAATACCGCTTGATGACTTCTCCCTTGTATCCAAGAGTAATATAAAATTCATTCAAACCATGCGTTGAAAAATGCTTCATAATATGCCAGAGAATGGGTCTCCCGCCAATTTCCACCATGGGTTTAGGTTTCACCTCAGTTTCTTCTGCCAACCGTGTCCCTCTTCCACCTGCTAGTACGACAACTTTCATCCGCTTATACCCTTCAATCCAACCTGGTTAATTTCATCCGTAGGGTGGGCTCAAAGCGAAGCGTAGCCCACCAAAGAAGCTTGTGTATTTTACATGCACTATAATCCATTATCGTAAAAGATCGAAACAAATTAAATATACTTTTGAAAAACCCCTATTATCCCTTCAAATTTTGATAAAGCGCCTTCGCAGGGGCAAACTGAGGGTTACGCTCCATTTCGCTTTCGAGCGCTGCCAAGGCTTCCCGTTTCCGCTGTAGATAGGCCAAACAAACCGCCCGCGCCGTTTGCACACCTGTAAAGTTTGGGTAGATGAGCAAGATCTCTTCAAAATTTTGCAGCAACTGTGTGAGATAAAGTGGCCGTGCGTATTGATCCCACTCCGCCGTTTGGGGCGGTTGAAATCTGTCTTCGTTCCATTCTTGATAAAACCTGTGGTGGCATACAAGTGAAATCGCCCGTTCAATCTCAGGGCGAACCTTTTCAAAATAAGGGACTTTTGCCAGCGCATCGATTGTCGCTTTGATAAGCACAGGCCGGGATTCAGGTTCGATTGGCGCTGTTTTGATCAATTGAAAATACCGCAAAAGATATTCAAAGTTGGGGAACGTGATCCCCGTGCCCGGTGGATATTCTTCTTGTTCGATCCATTTCCGCGGGTCTTTGTTGCGGCCTTCCACCGAACAGAACTTGGTGTGCATGTTCCGGTAGAATAGCGTCTCCGGGATCTGAATCCATTTCCCGTAAAAGAGAATCTCTGTGAGAAGTAACGCATCTCGTCCCAGGCAGAGGTTTCGAAACAATTTGGTTTTATTAAGCACAGAAGCGCGGTGTACCCCATAAAGTGCATTGCAGTAGCCCAATTTGCCAATCAAATTCAAATAACGCTCCACAGGTGAATCCGAAGTCAAATCAAATGGATCTTGGCATTCAGTCAGAGTGTTGCCGTCATTGTCGATAAATCGCGTCCACGAATAGGCCAAAGCGGCATCAGGATGCTCTTGCAGGGTCTCAACACAACGGCGAATGTAGGCGGGATGAAAACGGTCGTCATGCGCCGCCCACAGCATATATTCTCCAGTGGCAAATTCAAAAGCGCGAATATAATTTCTTTCGGGACCGGTATTTGTGTCGTATCGAAAAATCCGAAATCGTGAATCACACAAAGCAAACTCTTTGTAGATTTCGTCAGAACGGTCTGTAGACCCATTATCGCAGACGATAAATTCCACATCCGAAAATTCTTGATTGACGAGCGATTCCAACAAACCGGCCAGATGATGTTCCCCATTAAAAATTGGAATTCCAACACTCACTTGAGGCATTTTGGCTTTATAATTCCTTTTTTCTCGTTTCTTCGTATTGCAATTGATATAGAAGATTAGTAAATTGAAATGAAAATTTCAATGAGTAGTAGGCTGAAATGACCGAAAGCAAACGTTATGTTTTGTGGGGGAGTGCCGGCCATGCCAAGGTTTTGGCTAGCATAATTAAAAATTACAAATGTGAAATAGCCGCTCTTTTTGATAATAACCCCAATGCATTATCCTCTCTAAATGATGTGCCATTGTTTATTGGCAAAGAGGGATTTTTAACCTGGCTTGGGGGGTGTTCAAGTGTACACAATATTATTGGGCTAGCCGCGATTGGAGGCTCTCGCGGCGCAGACCGGCTTGTGATCCATCAGATGTTTCAACAATATGGCTTACAAACAAACCCTCTTATCCACTCTCAAGCATCCATCTGCGGGACTGCTGTGATCGGTTCTGGTTCTCAAGTCTTGGCCCAAGCCGTCGTATCGAGTGATGTTGTGGTTGGTGAAGCATGCATTATCAATCATAGCGCCAATGCCGATCATGAATGCCGGTTGGAAGATGGCGTTCATCTTGCCCCCCGTGCGACATTGTGTGGATGTGTCACGGTTGGAAAGTATACGATGGTCGGGGCTGGAGCTGTTGTTCTTCCTCGAGTTACCATTGGTGAGAATACAATCATAGGGGCCGGTGCTGTTGTATTGAAAGACGTGCCACCGGGTGTTGTTGCAGTAGGCAATCCCGCCCGGATCATTCGGACGATTGAAGACCATGAATGAATTGAAGCGTAAAATGTCAGTATACGAACAGTTCAAACACGAAGGCCAAAAAGAAATTGAACAGCTGGGAGCGGATGAAAAACTCTCCCAACTCACAAGAGAATGGTTCGACCGCGCGAATGCTCATAAATATTCGTATCATTTTGAATGGCTTGGCCGCCCGATCATCCAATATCCACAAGACATGGTGGCTATGCAAGAACTGATTTGGAGCGTTCAACCGGATCTAATCATTGAGACAGGAATCGCGCACGGGGGATCGTTGATTTTTAGCGCTTCTATGCTGGCGCTTTTGGATCTTTGTGACGCAAAAAATTCAGCAAATGAGATGCAAAGTCCATCTGACCGGAAAGTATTGGGAGTGGATATTGACATAAGATCACACAATCGTGCAGCCCTGAAAGAACATCCTTTGTATGGCCGGATATCTATGATAGAGGGGTCATCCATCGATCGAGATATCATCTCTCAAGTGCATCAGTTTGCCGAACCCTACAATCGTATCTTAGTATGCCTAGACTCAAATCATACGCGCGATCATGTCATGAAAGAATTGGAAGCCTACTCTCCATTGGTGAGTAAAGACAGCTATTGTGTCGTGTTCGATACCGTAATTGAAGATATGCAAGAAGAATTATCGGCAGACCGTCCTTGGGGAAAGAATAACAATCCCAAAACCGCCGTTTGGGAATTTTTAAAATCCCACCCCGAATTCGAAATCGACAAAAGTATCCAAAACAAACTTCTTATCACAGTAGCGCCCGATGGTTATTTGAAGCGTGTAAAATAAGTGTGGTTTGAGTAAAAAATAGTGAGTATGAAAATTTAATCTTGATTTCTGCCTCACATCGCAAGCCTCTCTGTTCAAACCAGCCATAGTGTGTTATAGCTGACTGCAAAATCAATTGAATTTAGGAGGCGGCAGCATGAATTCCCGATTTTGCAGCGCAATCGCTATTATTGGCTTTTTCATTCCATTATCTGTTTTCGCATTTGAACCCAATGAAACACCGGCAGGTCCTGGGGAATGGGGATTTCGCCCTTCTCAGGGTGAAACCTTGCAGGTGACCCCCCCGCCATTTTCTTGGCGTCCGCAGAAAAATGCCCGTTTTTACGAACTGCAATGCGCACTCGATCCGGCTTTTGAAGACATTGTGTACCAGGCGTACCGCATAGAATTTAACGTCCATACACCCCCCATGCCGCTGGAATCCGGCGAATGGTACTGGCGCTTTCGCGTCATCACCAATGATGGCAAAACTTCTGAGTGGAGCCGCTCGCGTGGATTCACCATTGCCGGGGATGCCAATGAATTGCCCCTGCCATCCAAAGACGATCTCATCGCCCGCATCCCCAAAAAGCACCCCCGATTGTTCGTGCGGCCTGAACAGATCCCCAATTTGAAAAAGCGCGCCAAAGGCGATTTGAAAGAACATTACGAATCCCTTGTTCGTGAGTGTGAAAGGATCATTGAGAATCCCCCCGATACCAAAGAGCCGCCTACCTATCCTGAAGATGTTGAGCGCAAAAGCGAGCGCTGGCGTGAAATTTGGTGGGGAAACCGCACCTACACCATCCGTGCTCTGAATAGCGCCGCTACCTTGGCCTTTACCCGCTTGTTGGGTGGTAAGGAAGGGCGATGATGTGCGAAAGTGTGGTTTTGCCCAGTCCGGGCGGCCCATGCAGCAAT
>CAZEZQ010000341.1:0-6287 GCA_964516245.1 uncultured bacterium
ATCCTTTCAACCCTCCCCTATCCGCCGCGGCAGACTCCCAATCTTGAGAGGGGAATTACTGTAGATTGCTGACCAATTCCTTCACTTATTGTTCGGCTTCTGGATGGGTATCAAAGAAATTTGATTTGGTTTCCATGACATATTCCATGCGAAAATTGGATGGGAAATCGGCTTGATCTACATTGACCTCTCCCCCCATATCAATCACCCAATCCTGGCTTTCATAATTGCTGAGCAATTTGCCGGTATCCATGTTAAATTCCATCAGTCCGGTCCCTTTGGCTTTGTATTCACGAAAGGTGTATTGGAAATCGACCGTATTGCCTTTGGCGGATTTGAGGTTGGGATTCATTGTAACATCATTCGCGTCAATATTAGACTCAATGCTGATGACAGCTACCCGGCCTTGGTCACGTTCTTCGATTTTTTGCAAGGTATAGGTCATATGTTTTGTGACTGTATCATCCGCCCCCTGCAAGGGAATGACTTGTTCGTCTTTCCAGGTTTGGTTGACAGTGACTGCTTGCGTGGGCAATTTGGGCCAAGGCAGTTTGGTGGTGGTGTTGGTTTGGCCCAACGCGCTCATGCCAGGAATTTCAATATTGTTTAGTGTTTTGTTGTCTAAAGTTCTGCCGTATTTGTTCACCTGAAGTTGAATGGGTTTTTGTTTCATTCCCAACATATCGATCAGGTTTAATTTTTGGTTGCCCATCATGGCATCCTGCATTTCCAATTTGTGCAATCCGATTTCAATGGTTGCGACACTGTTGTCATCACCCAGTTCTACGGTTTCGAAAGACATCATCGTATCAATTTTCATGTTGAGAGGCATTTTGTTTTCGCCAATGTGGCTGGTGCCTTTCATGGTGATTTGGGTTTTTAAATACGAGGTTTGGCCTTGCTCAAATTTGTTATGCAAATTGTATTCTTGCGCTGCTGCATGGCCGGTTACAAAACAGATGATTGCCAGAAAGAGTGTAAAACGATTCGCGATCATACGAGAAACTCCAATTTTGTTGGTTGAGTTAATAAACGATTTATAGTGTTTTCAGGTCATGGGGGCTGTTGCCTTTCATTTGTAATAACAGGTTAGCCTCATGAAGAATATTTTCAACAAATAGAGTTTTGGGTTGATATCCCTCCCCCAATGCAATGGGGCCTGCGCGCCGTGGCGTGGAGGTTAGGAGGGGGTAAATTATGGCGTAACTTTGCCTTTTCAACTCTCCCCTAATCCCTCCCGCCATGGCGCGCAAGCCCAATCTTGGGAGGGGAATCTACTTCAACAGGCTGACATATCACCATTCGTAAAGTCATTATTAACTACAGCATTGTATTTTTTGCCTTTTTCCATTCCATAAATCGAAACATGATTTTAAGGCTCTCAAATGCCTGAGGCAATGAGCAGTTCTCCAATCTCTCTAATTGTATAAATGTATCACAAACAGTCGAGTGCAGCAGAAAATATCGAACTGTCAACCTTCAATCCAGCGCTCTTCACCATTGGCCAGAATTTCTTTTTTCCAGAGCGGCGCCCGGTTTTTTATTTCATTCATGATCCATTCGCACGCCTGAAAGGCTTCTTTGCGATGGGGTGAAGCGGCCACAATCAGCACAAGATTTTCTCCTGGATTTTGCCGGCCATAGCGATGAACGATGGCGGCATCCATCAATTCAAAACGTTCAATGGCTTCAGAGCGAATAGCGCCAAATATTTTTTGGGCCATCGCTTGATACACATCCCACTCCACGCAAATCACTTCCACACCATCACGGCTGCTCGCGCGCACCCGGCCCGTGAAAGTAACAAATGCTCCCATGCCGGGCTGTTTTAAGGCCCGGCAGATCTCATCGATTGAAAAATCTTCTTTTTGGATCTTGATCATTGCTTAAAATCTCCTCCACTCACGGGAGGGATCAATGCCAATGTATCATTTTCTTTGATTTCTGTCGCCGGCGTGGCGTATTCTTCATTCACTGCGGTTTGAACACGGCCATTCGCAATGATTGGCTGCAATTGGGGATATTGATTTGCCAGCGCTTCGAGTGCATCGGCGACGGTGTGGCCATCAAATTCCAATTGCAATTCAGATTGATTTAATTTTTCCCGTAAGGTCGCAAAGAGTAGAATGTTGATTTTCATGGAAGCCTCTCACATTTGTTGTTGAATTTGCAATAAATTTATTGGCTGAAATTATTTGTAGTTCTGCAATCGTCATGCAAAATTTTGTGAATTACTACTAGTACTCTGTCAATGATGAAATGATGGCAATTCATTTCAATGTACTAAGTCGCCAGGAGGGCGAGGTTGAAAATGCGCCGTGGCGTGCTCCCGCCGAGCCGGTTTTCTGCAAACACGAATGCTAATGTATTTAGAAATTTTCACCCATCATTCCATGCTTGACCTACTACGAGTTGAACCTCTCCGTCGAAGTTGCAAAATTCAATTGAGATAAAATGATATTAATTGGATTGAGGATTTGGAAGAGAAACCACGTAATCAGATTTAATCAGGAAATTGGGGAGCACTATCCCGTGCTTTAATTCGGGAACCCCTAAAGCGATCAAGGCATCACCCGCTACGGGTATGTATAACTCTATATTTTGAAGAAGGTTATATTGTCGAATGGGGAAAATATGTGGGTGTTGAAATGTCCTTGCGGTTTCATCCCAAACAATTAACGAGAGCCGTTCTGGATACAAAACAAAGGGCATAGGGAATTCGACATATTCAATTCGGTATTTAGAAGAAATCTGCCCACTGGAACCAACAACCAGTTTCACATTTTCCCCTTCTTTGGTATATGTGCCAGGAGCCGGGATTTGTTTTAATACCTTGTTCCACTCCTCTACATCAGGGGTTTGGCGAAATTCAATATCGTCTTTTGAAAAAGTAAATGGAGTATTTTTGAGTTTCGATACAACCTGATGGTAATTTTGTTTCTCGTAGTTGGGCATGACGTAACTTTGCAATTCCGGACCCAGGCTGATGAGCAAATCGATCTGGCGGTTTTTCACGTACCGCAATCCCGGTATGGGAAATTGGGCAATGATGGCTCCTTTGGGATATTGGGGGTGATGCATCTCGGCCTGCAGGCCTACTTCTAAATTGCTGGCGCGCAGTTCAGCGACGATTTCGTCTTCACGCTGGCGAATCAAATTGGGGACATCTATTTTTCCAGCCCATACACTAATAACAAGTGTGATGGAACGGTGCTTTTTGACCTCAGAACCGGGGAGAGGATGTTGTTCGATCACCATACCGGGTTCTAGATCGTCGCGGGGAACTTCTTTGAAGTTTGGAATCAGTTCATTTTCGATTAAGATTTCTATGGCTTCGGTTTTGGGGAGGCCATACAATCTTGGGACTTTTACGGTTTCACCGCGAATGAGATGATCAAGCAGAAAAAACCCCCCTGCCGCCATGCCACTCAGCAGCAAAATGCTAAAAAATACAATCAAAAAGAAATATTTGAACAAGCGGAAGATGGCAACAAAGAAAGCCCTCATGCGCCACCTCCCCGTTTGCGCAGCCTTACACCAAATGACCCATCCAAATTCCAATCAGGGGGAAACAAACAATATGATCCTTGACCGGTTTGAGCCGCTTGAAAGGCATGTGGCAAAAATTGGGCTGCCGGTTCGATTTCATAATTCGGATGTTTGAGTAAAAATTGCGTGACTACGTTTTCATTTTCTTCTAAACTAAGCGTACAGGTTGAATACACCAATATTCCACCCAATTTCAAGCGCTTTTGTGAATTGTTTAGCAGCTGCAAAGCGAAATCACCTAACCGCTCTGGATCTTGAGGATTTAAGCGCCAACGCAAATCTGGATGGCGGCGAAACGTTCCCCACCCAGTGCATGGCGCATCTATAAGAATGGCATCAAATGTCCCCAAATCAAGATGCTTTCGATTGGATAGCAAATCAACAACATGCGTTTCGACGATCGAGTGTTTTGACAAGTTGATTTGCTTTTTTAGATTTTGCAGCCGATTCGCGTTTTTGTCAGTGGCTATGATTTTTCCTTGAAAGTTCATTTGTTCTTCTATGTAGATTGTTTTCGCCCCGGGGGCAGCGCAGGCATCCCACACCGACCAATTTGGCTGTGGTTTAAGCAAATCAACCACCAACATAGCCGCGCCGTCTTGCGCTGTCCAATAGGGGGTTTGAAAAAATCCGGGAGGCGGTGAAAATTCCCCTGCAATTTCTACCCGATTGGGAAAACGATCATCGGCATGGAAAGCAACGTTGCGGCGGAGTAACTCTTTTTTTGCTTCGGAGGGTTCTCCGCAAAGGCGTAATGATAAGGGGGCTCGTGAATTGTTGTATTGACATAGAGTTTCTGTTTTTTCTTTTCCCCAGCGGTTGATCCAAGATTCAACCAGCCATTGGGGATGGGAATGCTCAACAGCTATCGTACGGGCGAAATCCTCACTGCGCTGGGGCCAATTGATTGCATGTTGTTTGCGTTTAATGTTTCTGAGAATTCCATTTACCACCCGAGTGAGTTTGGGATATTTATGGTAGCGAGTTAGTTCGGCAGCATCATTCAACACGGCATAATCGGGCACTCGATCAAGATAGAAGAGTTGGTAGGTTGAGAGTTCAAGAATGCGTTGAACAATGGTCGGTAGATTGTCTAAATTCGAAGCGAATTGATTTAGCACAAAACGGCACTTTCCCCAATAACGGCAGGTACCCGATATGATTTCTCGAGCCAAGCGGAAATCATTGTCTGCCAGGACGGCATTTTCCAACAAAGGCAGTTCATCCAACAAAAGTTTGCCTTCTGTGAAAACCGCATCCACTATTTTTAATGCCCAAAGGCGGGCGGGAGAAATGGATGATAATGTTTTCTTCTGAGAAACTTGATTCGAGTTGGGCATAGACACACTTTCGTAGATTTAATTCAAGAGCCAATTGATGCATCCGGTTTGACGCGCAATTTCAAAAGCGCCAATGGACGGTGGAGATTGCCAGCAGCGTCCATCCATATCTCCAACAGAAGGTGAATCAATCGCCAAATTCCCGATGGCTTCCTGCCAATTGACACCGGCCGCAATAGCAGGACTGCTGTCTTGCAAGCGATAATCGCCTTCACTTGCATTTTCAAATTGGGGATCGATTTGAACGAGGGTTCCACTTGTAAAACCGGGTAAATCCACATTTTGAAAATTGGTATTTTGTATGTGGAAAAATAGATTGTTAACAAAGCGGTATGTATCGGGCTTTGTATTCGGGCCAATGTTCACAAAAGTAGAAACATTGTTGTCGATTCGAACGATATTGTTGGCAAACACATTGTTGGATGATTCGACAAACCGGCTGCCAGTGGTTTCTTGTAGAATTCGGGCCACCCATTTTCCAGGGCGGTCGATTGCATTGTGGGCAAACAACCCATATTGGCACCCGACAAAAGCGATGGGGGCTTGTGAGCCCCGGAAAATATTAGACACCACTGTGATGTTTGAGGCTTCGTAGGGCGCATCGATCGGGCGAAAATATTCCAAACCAGTGCTGCCGCCCATATTGACTGCACGCAAGCCGGCATTTTCGAAATGATTGGCGTAGATCAAAACCCGCGCGCTTCCGCCCTTGGCTTGGATGGAATTGGAGCCGTTATCCCGAAACTCATTGTGGGCAATTACACCATCGTGGCAGCCAACCATATCCACGCCAGAGCCCCCCTGGCCCGCGCGTTCGATCAAGCAGCGTTCAATACGAAAGTGATCCAAGCCGGAAATTTTGATTCCATCCCGATTGCCTTCGGGGCCGATATCACGTACGTGCAGGTCACGAAAGATTACGTGTTGGGCTGGGCTATTGTAGTCTCCACCATCATCGACGTTGATACCATTGGCGCTCATATTCTCCACAACAAAATTTTGCAACACCACATATCCCGGGTCGGATAACTGGATTGCCGTATTTCCACCGGAAAACACGGCTGGATCACCTTGGGATGCGCTGGTAATGAGAATAGGAGAATCGGCAGTTCCTTGCGCCCCACTTTGAAACACTCCCGTGTGATGGTTGCCTGGCGTTAAAACAATCCGAGTGCCGGGGGTAGCGCGCTGAAGGGCGAATTGCAGGGTTCGAAAAGGTTGGTCTTGGGTTCCTGCAGTTGAATCATCCGACCCATCGGGGTCGACATAAAACGTTCGGTCATACAGCGCATTTGCATCGAACGGTTCGGGCAATTGGCAATCTTGAGAGAATGCGGCGCCCGCGCAAACCAAGAATATTGAAAAGAAGCAAACCAAAATTTTTTGTACCATTATCGG
>CAZEZQ010000342.1:0-6276 GCA_964516245.1 uncultured bacterium
GTTGTTGCAGGCGGGGACGCCTGCGCTCCAAAAAAGACTTTTTGCCGAATCGTCAGAATATAATAAATATATTAATTTTTTCTCTTCACCAACACTGCCCAATCTTTGTTCGTATCTGCGGGGGGCTGGCCAAGAGAAACCATTCCAGGGCCATTTACCTCTGTTACGCTTCCTGATCGCAATGCTCCGCCGATTCGTGGGTTGTACCATTTGATCTGGTAGGTGAGTTCATGGCCTTCCAGGTTGAGTTTGCATGAACCGCCATTGGGTAGATACACGGCGTAAACTTGGCCGGGCAATGCGAAAGCATAGGCATCGTCTTGGCTGGCTAAATCGTTGTTGGGTTCCATTTCCCAAAATGGAAGATGATCATGAAAAAACTGCAGCGCATAGCGGGTTTGGTTCCACATGGTGTCTCGTGTGCGCCAATCTTCGCAGTCGATATCCATGTGCGGGAACTGGTGGCCGAAGTACCATTCGACCCCGGCGCCGCCTCCCATAAGATTGCCCCATAAAGCTTCTTTGCGCGGTTTGTCGTGGGTGGGGTCGTCTGCGTCTGGAACCACGCCACGGCTTGCGGGATTTTGTTCATCTCCAAAAATGGCCCATTTGCGGCCGGCTTCAGCGGTGCGCTCTCGCAATACAATGGCTTCGTTGTTGTAGTTCTGCATAGGACCTTGAATGGAAGTGGCTTCGAAATAGGGATCACCCATTAGGCCATCGTAAAAAGTTAATGCCCTGCCTGCTTTTGTGTGCACCGTTATGGGATGGCCGTAAGGGTCGTATGAGCGAATGCAGCGGGTGATCTCTTTGCGGTCTTCATCTGGAGTGTTGTTTTCTTCACCCAGGTTCCATATCAAAGCCAAGTGGTGGCTGTAGCGGGCGGCTAGTTCGCGGTAGTACAGTTTTCGAATGGGGTTGAGGCCGAATGAACCGCCTAGATTACGGTCATTTTCGGTTTCTTGGGTTACCACGTGAAGTTGGATACCCAGTTTGTCCATGTGATCAAAGACAATTTCCCACTGGTCGAGCTTGCTGCAATCGAAGTGTTTTCTTTCTTCCGGCGAAGTCCACATCCAAGAGTCGCGGCCATCTCCTCCGTCGAGATTGTAGGTGAGAAAGTAGACGCTATTCATTTTTTCACTGGCGAGATAGTTCAGCATGCCAATGATATCTTTGCCTTTACCGTCTTTCCAAGTGGGATCACCTGGATTCCAATCTTTGAGATGGGGTTCATATTTGTGGATGAATGTGCCGACCTCTTCGTAACTGCCCGAACCGGCATCGTGATCGAATGTTTGATCGAACTCATGATACGCGAGAAAGTTTTCCGGGCTATCGGCACCCCCTTTGAGATAATATTCTTTCGAACCGGCAAAGCGTAAATAGTGTTCGCCAACATATACCAAACGGCCTTTTTGGCGAAAATCGCTAATGGGTTTGTCAGTGGGGGCGATACCAAATGAGCCGGTTTTGCCATGATAGGTTGGCAGGGATTCACCTTCTTGATTCCAATCAATCGCTGCGTTTTCCCCTTTGACGAAGGATACCTTGTAATTCCATTTCCCGATCTTGTCGGGAGTGAGATGAGCGCGCCATTTAGAGCCTGATTCGGCGGAGCTATTGGCGGCATCGCCATCAGCAGCGAAATATCCTGAAACGCGGTAACTGGGAGAGCCTGATTCATGAGTAAATTGCACCGACATGCGATAATCCAAAAATGGATTGGGATCGTCATCACTTTCGTTGGCGAAAGGTCCATCAAGGGTAAGGGTGATGTCGTGCCATTGTTTCATTTCTCCGTCGATTTGAATGGTACCATCACCATCTTGCGCGTGCGAATGAATTGTGAAAAGTGAACACAGAATTATGGTAGTGAAGACAAACAGAATGTTTGGTGTTTGCATATATTTCATTGTTTTCTCTCCCAAAACTTTGACACAATAAAGGTCTCTTCGTTTAGAATTTTTGAATTTCAAAACTGTAACGGCCGCTTTCAGCTGAAAGTACAATGTAGAATAAAAAATAAAGTTTCGATAGGCCCCTTTTCACTGATTGCATCAATTTATTTCAAATACATCATATGAACTACAGCGCATTTTATAACTTCCACAAATTTAATGTTCTTGCACTATGCAATGGCCATATAACGAGCTGCATTTGTTTTTAAGACTATTTGGAGCATAAGTTTCTCCGCTTTGTATTTCAAAGAAGGTGATAAATCGATATAATCATCTTCGTATCGCTCGCCCAATAAATTTTGTAAACGTCTGTTAATCGTTTCAATCGTCTCGGTTTGATTTATAACCAAAGCAGCTCCCGTGGTCATATGAAGATTCTCAGGGTTTATAATTCGGGTGGCTAATACTGTGCCAATTTCTGCCGAGTTACTAAATCCGATATCCATCAACAAAAATTTGTTGTCTTCAATATCTTTCACTTCTACACCCACATTTTTTATAATATCCTCAACTAAGATAATTGTATAACGAGCGTTTGCTAAGGCAGAAAGTAGTGTATGTTTATCTGTACCAACCTCATAATAGCCTTTTTCTAACAGGATCTGGGGGATATTCTTTGAATCTTTTCTGTTATTGTGTATGGCATAATCAACCAAGACGTACCCTTCATATTCGCTTTTAAACACAAACGTTTTTTTCTTGACCAACCCGAGTTCCTTTCCAAATTTAATCAAGGAATTTTTCGGGATATGCCTAAACAAATCGTGATTGACTGTTTCACGTATTTTAGAAAGTTGTTTGTATCTGTCTACTTTATTTGGATCAGTCAACATGAGATGATACTCTTTCTTCCCTTAAGATAAGAATGCCTAGATCCCCAATTGTAGATTGTGTAATAGAATATTTGATTGGTCATATGTTATCATACCCGCTCCTACGTTCAAGAAGCAATTTTGGGGTGTGAAGGATATTCGTTTCTTGAAAATTCAATTTTATTATGAACGAAGATGTTGCAAGAGTTTATGTTGATTGGACTTATATACCTTAATTTAGGTACTCTATCTTCTCAAAATTTGTTCACCAGACAAAATTCGTACAGGTACGGGGCAAGGAGTATAATCCACAGCTGTTATAAATTTTAATTGTTCGGACCAGGTTTTATTCCCATACCCACTTTTGGGGACACGCTTGTACTGAAATGTGGGTAACTGCTATCCCCACTATCAGGTTCATTTTCATTCCCAATAATAGTCGAGATTTTCACCAAAACACGTGATGCCCAAGGCGCCAATTCTCTCCTAAATTTCTTTTAGAGCATTTCGAAGTACCAACATCATGAATTGAATGAATAGGAGAGATGAAATGTATTCTGTATCCCATCATAAATGGTTTTGGATTTTTTCCATTAATATAAGTCTTTACTTATTTGCTTTGATATTCGTATCTAATTGTATTCAAGTGCATGCCCAGACTTTGAACGGCGCAACATGCTGCACTTTTTCAAAGGACAACCATTCAGATATAGAACATACTCATAATTCTCTTTCTGTTGCGGCTCAATATCATAGCAAATGGGATTATGAACAGAACCTTAATGGAAAGATATTGAAAGTTCACCATGACGGGATATTTGGAATTGAGCATGAAGATAAGTTTTTGACTTTTCGGCTTCGTGATATTGGTGTTGGCAACGAACAGGTCTTTTTTCCATTGAGTGATTCGAAACCTGAATGGGATCGGATAATCAAAGTGGGCAGCCGGATCGAGTGGCAGCATGTTTTTCCGAATCTTCATCTGATTGTTGATTTTTCTGGATCGTCTCTCACTCTGAAGCTCATTCAGGAATGGGATGGAACGGAGAGAGATTCTTTGAATGACCGTATGATTCGATTTGCCAAGTCGAAAAATCTGAATGCGTTTTTCCGGTTTGAAGTTTTTCAGCAGCATGAGCCGGTGGATGCCATCGATGAAAACGGTACTCGAAATCTGCTGTCTTCATTTGCCATCCAAAGCCCATTGAAATTCATGTACGACGATCAAACGATACTTTCTTTTGACTCTGCAAATGCGAAGGAAGTCTCGGAAATTGGTTTCTCTTCTCCATCCATTACTACAATGCAAATTTGGACGGTTACAGAAGACGGATCCTATTTTGATTTACAAGTCAATATTCAGAAATTGAAAAAACAACCCGGCGACCGGCTCGTGATTGAACAACCGATTCGGTTTGCTTCGCCAAACATTCAAACCGGCCGCAAACGATCCAATACCATAGACAAACTCGTGAAGCAAACCCGGAAGAATAGCGGCACTCGTGCACAAACCACCCCATTCTCGATTGCATCGGTAGAAATTGAAAATGGAGGCTCCCGGCTTTATGCGGATGAAAGCGGCTCACGTGAGCGAACAATTGCTTGCAGTTTAGCAAATCCAATTGCGGATGTTCCAGTTTTGTTCACTTTGATTGATAAAGCCATCACGTACGACCGGATGATCGTCGGCTAAGATAATTTTTATCATGTTTGAATCGCTTTATTATTAATCTAGTTTGACTGGGATAAAATCAGTATAATGGAATCATAGAACAAGAGAAGCGAAAATGGAAACAATTTCGCAGAATTCGTCTATAATATAATTTTGATAAACCCATGTGATTTGATCAACTGAATAAGTAAAGGATTGAGAAAATGATTAACACCCTAGATATCTACAACGATCTAAAAGCGAATCTGGACGATCAAACTGCGCATAATATTGCAAAATATATTGGCAAAGTATATGAAGATCTTGATAATTCGGTTACAAAAACAGATTTTAATGATCTCAAAGATGTCGTACAAGATTTGGTGGAGGCGCAGAAACGGACTGAGATTAAAGTTGAGGAGCTTGCAGAGGCGCAGAAACGGACTGAGATTAAAGTTGAGGAGCTTGCAGAGGCGCAGAAACGAACTGAGATTAAAGTTGAGGAGCTTGCAGAGGCACAGAAACGAACTGAGGAAGCTTTAGCAAAGCTTACCAACCGAGTGGATCGATTGGAAAATTCAGTTGAACGTCTGGAAAAATCGCATGAAAAATTGGTTGAAGCGCACACCTCTTTGGTAAAGGAACACAAAAAATTAGCCAAACAGGTTGGCGGACTCAGCGAAACCATCGGTGGTGACATCGAAGACATTGCATACATTGTTTTGCATCGTGTGTTGGGACAGAAACTGGGATGGCAGGTGCATGAACTCAAACGTAAATGGGTACAATTAGGAGAAGACGAAGTGGAAATCGATGTGTTTGGGCAAGCCAATGATCCTAAGGATCCTGAAAAAACCATCTGGATCGTGGGAGAAGCCAAACACAATTTGACTATAAAAGAAGTGGAACATTTCAAACGAATCGTCAAACGTGCCCGAAAACACCTTGAAGGAGAAATTTTCCCTGTTTGCTTCTGCTACCGCGCCCGGCCCAATGTGCAAGAGGCGATTAAACGCGAAGGCTTTCGCATGATGTTCTCGTATGGGGAACTGGTATGAACGTATACATGTGAACTTTAATTCGCCCAACGAAAAAAGGCGCAGCAAAATGCTGCGCCTTTGGTGCTTTTATAGGGTGTGTCCGTTTACTTCGGCACCACCATATCTTCAGTAATCTTCCCTTCTTGGTTCAATGTTTCTTTCAGTTTATGCACTTCATCCTGCAAGGTGTGTTGAGAGATATTCATCGAGCAGAACTTGGGACCACACATCGAGCAAAAGGCCGCTGTTTTGTAGCCGTCGTCAGGAAGGGTTTCATCGTGATAGGCCCGCGCAGTTTCTGGGTCGAGCGAGAGATTGAATTGTTCTTCCCAATCGAAATTGTAGCGCGCATGTGAAAGCGCATCATCGCGGTCGCGCGCGCCTTTGCGCCCGCGGGCAATGTCGGCCGAATGGGCGGCGATCTTGTAGGCAATGCAGCCTTGTTTGACATCTTCCAAATTGGGCAGGCCCAGGTGTTCTTTGGGGGTGACATAACAAAGCATGGCCGCGCCCGCCTGGCCAGCCATGGCCGCGCCGATGGCAGAGGTGATGTGGTCATAACCCGGCGCGATGTCGGTCACCAAGGGGCCCAGCACATAGAAGGGCGCTTCGTGGCACACTTCCATCTCTTTTTTCACGTTCATTTCAATCTGGTTCATCGGTACATGGCCAGGGCCTTCGATCATCACCTGAACGTCATGTTCCCAGGCACGCAAGGTCAGTTCGCCCAGAACATCGAGTTCGGCAAACTGGGCGGCGTCACTGGCGTCGGCCAGGCAGCCGGGCCGAAGACCGTCACCCAGGCTGAAGGA
>CAZEZQ010000343.1:0-6269 GCA_964516245.1 uncultured bacterium
GATTTTGTAATATCAGAAATACGATTTTTCTCATTTGCTTTCGATAAACTCGCTTGAAGGCTTGCAAACGATTCATGCATAGGAGTGAGACCGCCTTTGTGCCTCATCGTATCCGCAACATCTTTAAACTGGGAACGGTCGAATGGCTGCAACAGGTAGAGTTCCCAACTTTTTTGTTCAGCGAATAAATAGAAACCTGAGTTATAGTTATAATTTTCGTCTGGCATGGCATTGATGAGAGATTGTACTAACACCTTTTGAATGGCAAATTTATTGGATGTATCCATAGAGCCGGATGAATTTCAGAGAATCACAAAATTATCGGCCGCGATTCTTTCACAATCACTTGGACTGACGGTTTGTACATGAAATGGTTCTAGAGTTCGAAACGACTCTTTGTGGGGTAGGCGGCTGCATGCAACAAACATCAAAGTGAGTATGGCAGTGTAGGCTACAAAACAATGTTTCATCACGACCTCCGAATTAAAATGATTGGTTTTCAAGTGAGCGTCACGTGGATTCTTACGCGTGATTTTGATAGATTACCTCTCAGAATTGATTTAAGCGCAATATTATCAGCATTCGGGGCAGACACTGGGGTCTGCCCCTACATTCGGAATATTTCTAATATTTTTGGTTCGTTTTATGTGACAAGCATTTACATGATCAACAGATTTATTGGGTCGATCATTCAAGCATTGCGCCCCTAGCCAGCCTTCGTTTCTGGCATGCACAGAACAACTACTTACAACACCCACTTTTTACATCCAAACCATTCGCGGACGCCCGCTCAATACTCAAACTTATACATCAATGGAGGTGTCGATTGTTCTTCCACAAACGTTTCCAGTTTCGAAGTCAATAATTCGAAAAAGGTAAGTTCGCGTTGTTTTTTCTCGATCACGGTAGGTTCGCCGCGAATGCCCGACAGCCGGGCGGCGATGTCGATGGCATCATCCATCGTACCGAGAGAATCGACCAGCGCCAGTTGTTTGGCTTGACGGCCGGTATAGATTTTCCCCTCGGCCAGAGATTTGGCGAGTTTGTAAATGGTTTCATCACTGGGCACAAACTCAAATTTTTTTTCATCCGTGTCTTCATCATAGTCTTGCAGCGCTTCTTCTTTGGTCACACTTTCAATGGTGGCCGAGGCTACGGTGGCTTCTGCTATTTCTGAATCGCTCAAGCCTTCTGCGGGTGTGGCCTGGCTCACCTTCTTTTTGGCGGCCATGCGCTCAAGAAATTTCATCCGGGCATCATCCCGGGCTTCGCGGTATTCTTTGATGATTTCAACCACATCTGAGGTGAATGGATATTGATCTACATATTTGGTTTTGGGGGTGTGGTTCAAAAAGCTGATCAATTGATCTCTGCGCCCGTCGATCACCGCTTCAAGAAATTGGTCGTAGGTGTCGCCGATCACGCCTTCGAACATGGCGCGCTCTTTCGACGTCAATTCACGGTGCATGCTGCCGGCGGTTTTGTATTCGCCCGCTTTTACGGTTTCGTAATCAATGCCGATTTTATCAAAGAGTTCTTTGGCTTTTAAAAATTGGGTATACACGCCGATGCTGCCGGTCAAGGTGCCGGGGGTGGTTACGATATGATCGGCCCCGCAGGCAATGTAATACCCACCCGATGCCGCAACCGAGGCAAACGAAGCCACCACCACTTTGCCATATTCTTCGCGCGCGGTCTTCACCGCGTCATGCAGGTCCTGCGAAGGGCCGACGGCGCCACCGGGGCTGTCAATCCGCAAAATGATTCCACGGACGGAAGAATCTTTCTGGTATTTCTCAATTTGGTCGATCCATTCTTCGGCATCAAAAATCACGTTCTCGATGCGCACCAATGCCAAACGTTTGCCACCCAAGATATTTACACTGCTGGCTGAACCTTGCAGCATATAAACCACCAGGGTGACGAACACCGCCACCAAGACTAAAATCAACACGAGAAAACTTATGAGTAAAAGAAGGCCGGTGCTTTTTTTCATGATTTATTATCCTTTTTTCAGCGTTCAATGCCATAACAGGTACAAACAAATACGAATTTTAAATTTTATCCATCAAGAATGAGAAAATCCACTCATAGACTTTGGATCCATCGAACCTGGAGATAATAGTATAGTAGGTGTGCAAACCAATTAGGACAATAGGATGCCGCAAGAATATTGGATACTGTTTTTGATCAGTTTTATGACCAGCTGGCTCACCACCCCGCTGTTTCGGCGATTGGCGCTAGCCCTGCGCATTACCGACCAACCCTCAGCCCGAAAAGTTCACACTGAACCCATCCCCTATTTGGGCGGTCTCGCCTTTCATGCGGCAGTCACGGCAGGCCTTGTGGCCTTGCTGTTTGTGATGCCGCATGTGTTGTTGAACAATGAGGTCAAATACCAGCTTTTGCTTTTGTATGCCGTGGCCTCTGCCTTTCAACTGATGGGGGTGCTAGACGACGTGTTTTCTCTCCCCGCTCCCATCAAGTTGGTGTGGCAAACATTGTTGACTTTGGTTTTGGTGTCGAACGGTTTTGTGATCGATCAAATCAGCAATCCTTTTGGCGGCGTAATCCCCTTGGGCTGGCTGGGTGTGGTGTTGTCGGTCTTGTGGATCTTAACCATTGTCAACGCCATCAATTTCATCGATGGTTTGGACGGTCTGGCGGCGGGGATTGTGTTTTTTGCGGCGTTCGCAAATTTGGTGATTGCACTGTACCCCTGGCAGAATTTCATCTGCCTGGTTTCTATCTTATTGATGGGGTGCACATTGGGGTTTCTCCCCTACAATTTCTCTCCCGCCAGGATATTCATGGGCGATGCGGGGAGCCTGTATTTGGGGGTGCTGCTGGGCGGCAGCGCCTTGGTAAGCAACGTGAAAGGGGCAACCGTAATGTCGCTGGCATTGCCATTGGTGATCCTCTTTATCCCCCTGCTGGATACCATGCTCACCGTGATCCGGCGCGGTTCGAGGGGGCTGCATTTGTTCACGGCAGACCGCGAACACATTCATCACCGCTTGCTGCGCTTGGGCTATACCGACCGCCAGGTGGTGCTGTTTGTTTACGGCATTTGCCTGTTGTTGGCGTTTTCGGCCATTTTGGCGGCGCAACTGCCCACCCAGTATTCGATCCTTTTTATTTTTGTGTTTTTGGCGGCTGTTTTTATGGGGCTTTTGGTGTTCAACAACATCGAAAACCGGCTGGTGGTTCGGGAAAAAGTGGAATCAACGAACCCACCCGAATTGCTTGGCAGCCAACCCGAGCGCAAAGATCACCACCATTCCCCCTAAAATCCAATACACTGTGGTGGATTTCTCTTTTATTCGAACAAGACCGCTGTTAAAAAGAGGGCTGTTGTCTAGCTTGGCTGCCAATAGTTCACGGCTATCTCTCGATGGGTTTTCTGGGAGATGCACTTGCAAATTAAGTTGATGGGTTGATGGCGTAAATTGAAGTTCCTGCTCCAGGCTCAAATCAAACATGGCATAATCGCCGTAAGGCACATGGCCGGAATATCGAACGCCATCTTCCGGAAAAAATTTGATTTGCTTCCACCCGGGCACTCCTTTTAGGCGCGTATCTTCGTACGACAACGAAACGGTGGCACCACGGGGAACCGAAGCGGGAATGTCGGCCAGATAGCCCAATTCGATGCGCACTGTATCAGCGCTATGATGGCCCACCGCTTCGTACACCTCACCCCGGTGAAAATTTAGATCCAATGTTTCATCGGCAAGAGAAACGTTCTGGCCCTTACTATACCTGTCTTTGATTTGATCGAGAAAAGCGTTCAGGTCTTCTTCAGAAAAATTTCGATCTTCATTTTGGTCGATATCTTTGGCCATATCCTGAAAGGGGATGCTGCCCGGTTCAACAATATAAATGAGAGAAAGAGCATCTGGGGCAAGATGTACTTCACTAAAACGCAAAACAGCCGTCGGCTGCATAGAATGGGGGTACACCCCAATGGCTGAGAATAGAAATATCCAACCTATAAGCAACTGGCGCCGTATCATTTTTTATTCAACCTGCAGAATCACCCTACAATTGGATTGCGGGGCGCATCACCAATCCCGTTGGGATTTTGGGATAAAAATCTGTCGATTTTTGCGGCATGCGCACCCCTTGTAAGGATACATCAAACACCGTTTCAGGTGGAATCCCTTCCAGCAAAAATGCGCCCTGGCATTCACCGCGATTCACCAGATCAAGCGCCTGGCCTTCACCGCGAACATATTTGGTTTTGCCCTGCAAATCTTCCGGTTTCAAGCCCAGGCAGCCGGCCAGTAGGTAATGGTGCAAAAAGTTTACATTCAGGCCGCGGGTGGCTTCTGATAGAGATTGAAGAGCCGGGATTTCTTTGGTTTTGGTAGAAGAAATAAGCAGCGCCTTGTCTTCGGAATAGCAGACAATGGCGGCGCCTTCGGCGTTTTCAAGCGCTTGTTGCACCGCCTGGCCGTTTTGAACGTCGAGCGTCTCCACTTTGCAATGCTCAGCCGTTTTGGACTGCAAAGTATCCAACCAATTTTCAGGCAGTTCCGTTATTACGCGATGGGTGGGCAAAACGATCAGCCCCGGATTAGAGATCGGCACTACCAACGCCAGGCAATACCCCCACGGTTCTCCAACGGATGAGGATTTACCGGTTTGTTTCATCATTTCACGGCGGTAATTCTGTGCCGTTTCATAGCGGTGGTGCCCATCGGCAATCACCAGGGTTCGCTCTTTGATGTAATCGATGGCTTTGCCCGAAGCCTCCGATTCTTTGAGAGCCAACAATTGATGCGATTGGCCTTCATGGTCTTCAAAATCCATTAAGGTTTCACTGGCCTGGCCGAACACCTTTGACCAATCATCCCATTCGCCGTCTGACAAGAGAAAAATGGGGGAGGTATTGGTTTTGGTGGCGTGCAACAGGCGAAGCCGGTCTGCCTTGGGGCCTTCAAAGGTATTTTCATGCGCATGCGGCCCGCCTTGGTCTTCCAGTTCCAAAGCGACAAACAGGCCCGCGCGCGTACGGGTGACGCCGCCAAAGGTATAGGTTTGGCGATACACGTAAAACTGCGGTTCGTCATGTTTCAAAACGCCTTGATCGATCCATTCTTTCAGGCGGTTGGCTGCATCGGCATACCAATCGTCGCCGGTCGATTGCGTCATCACATCAATATTTTCATCACCGGGAGGGGGAAGAATGATATGAATCACATTGTATTCATCCCGCGACCAGAGTTCTTTTCGCAGTTCTTGTGGAATTTTGTCATAAGGGGGCGCAATTAATTTGCCCGCTTCGCTTGTTCGGTCGAGGTTATAACGTAATCCTGGAAAAGGAGCGATATTTGACATGATTCTCCTTTCAAAGTTTGATTTGATTTTTGTCAGCAGAAGAGCCTATGAATCTAAAAGTATGAGTTCAATATAATGCGGTTGGACCGATTACGATATAGGCGTGAACCATCATCGTGGTAATAGGGAGAAACTCTTGTAGGTTGGGTCCCTTCAACAAAGGGCATCTGTTCAATATTCGGTTTTCCGGGACCGGTATAATCATTGGGATCACCGGCCAACAACCCGGTACGCACACAGATATCCCGATAGACGATATTGCCCGGTTGGGGAACATCGCCAAAAAGTTCAGGGCGAACATCATAAGCATTTTCCATGAATTCTTTCCACACCGGCAACGCCACCCGGGAGCCCGTGCGGAGCCTTCCCAACGAGCGGCGATTGTCGTCATACCCCATATAAACAACACAAAGCAAATCGCGGGTATAACCTGAAAACCAGGCATAGGTAAATTCGTTGGTGGTGCCGGTTTTTCCAACGCTGAAAAATGGGAGATCTTTGGCGCTGGTAGCGGTTCCCTCTTCAACCACCTTCCGAAGTATGTGGGTCACTAAAAAAGCGACTTGGGGTGAAAGCCGCTCCATCCCGATATAGGGCTGCTTAAAATTGTACAAATTCAGTTCATAATCCCGTCCATCGGTGCGCTGATCGACGCGATTGACCATGTGCAGTTCATTGAAATTCCCCCCGTTGGCAAGCACTTGATAGGCTTGAGCCAGTTCTATAGGCGAGGTGCCTGAGGTGCCCAGCGCAACAGTTAAATCTACCTGAAGCCCACCTGCCTTGAGGTTGTAAACTTGATTGCAGAAATTGCGGAAATGGTTATAACTCTCAGTGCGGGTGGGGCGTAGGTGATCGAGCAGCCATACGGTAGAGGCGTTCATCGAATGAGTGAGAGCACGCTGAAGCGTGACTTCACCAAAATA
>CAZEZQ010000344.1:0-4548 GCA_964516245.1 uncultured bacterium
AACCACCGTTCTACCCTCTTGCGCCTGCTCGTATTCTTGAACGCGCTGCAGCAAACAGCCGCTTAGTAAGGGGTCATCTGGATGAACCCATTTTGCTTCTTTAACATTCTGTAAGTTGGCATGAGGTTGGGTGATTGCCGTGCTGGGCACAATTACTTTAAACCAGTATACCATCGAAAGTTGATCTTTGAGATTGTTGATGCCGTAGCCATAAGCAAATAAGGTAGTATATTTGCCCGAGACCGCCACCATCGCTTGATTATGTACGTAATCGGTTACCGTATTCATTAAATCCACCGCTTCGGGGTGTTTGGGTCCGTAACGCTCGTGGTCAACCATCCCTCCCGGAAACTGCCATCCCATCAAGTCATTCTTGCGAATCATCAGAAAGCGTTCATCCAGTTGCACGACACCGCGAACTTCTTCTCTCCCTTGCCATTCCTGGCGGCGCGCCCACAAGACATTGGCGTCCACATTTTTCTCTGGTTTGTCTTTCGGCAACGGGATGGATGCGCAACCCACTAAAGCAGGCCAGACCATCAGAGAACCCACTCCCTTCAAAATATCACGCCGGAAAATTTCATGATTTGACTTCTTCATACTCCACCTTCAGTTCTTGAATCCTCTCTTGAAATTGCGCATAGTATGATAGTACGCAGAACAAACTCAAACAACAAGCATTCAATAATCTTAGACCCAGTTTGCAAAGAAGTTCGTTTATGGAAACACCAAAACACTCATCATTCCATCAACCCGGACGGGGAATTCCACTTGTTCTGACCCTTTTGTTTGGATTGATTCTCATCACACTGTATGCATTTTCTCCAACAGTTTTATTTGTTTATGGAGAACAGGAATATTTCAATCGATTGTTTAGCCATTCACCCTTCTTGCAACTGTTGGATGAAAAGTTTGTTTCGTATGTTTTTCCCTGGCAAAATTTGAATCTCTTATGTTTGCTTTTTTTGAAAATAACAAACTTATTATTTCTCCAATCGCTTTGGCTGTTGGTTGCAGCACAAATCGGGTTGGCCTGGCTCATACTGTATCGTATACAAATTTTGCTGCACCAAGAATTTCCTTCTGATCATTATTCATTATTTTTCGTTCTATTGGCTTGCCATCCTGTGCTTTGGACCACTCTGGTTACAAAGCCCTCTCTTGTGCTTACTCTCTGGTTGTTGATCGAATCACTTATCGAACTGCCGAGGTTGAGAGCCCACCCGCTGCGGGGGTTGGTATTTTTGCTTCTTTTGAGTTTTTCGGGAATCCTGGGTTTTCTTAGTGCAATGTTTCTGTGTGTTGGATACATGCTGTATGAAATCACCCGAAGCGAGCCTTCGAAACAAGCCTGGATGTTCGCATTACCACCCTTATTTCCATCATTCCTATTTTATCTTATCCTCAGTGTCCAATCGGGTATCATCGGGGGTCCTTATTTAGCCGATACTGATACGTTTCTCTCAAATCTCTCCTTCGCCACTTTCCTCAATGGACTCTGGACAGAGCATCTCCAGAAAAATCTTTTATGGCTGAGTCACGGTTTTTTGTCATGGCCGGTTCCATTGCCTCTGCTTGGGTTTTTGTTTTTTATTGGAGTGTTGCACGCTTGGGAGAATCAGCCGAAATATCGAAACCGTTACCTCTCTTTGGCCATATTCTTTTTTCTGTTCATCATTTTGTTTTCGTTTTCACACCCGAAACATTTTCAGCAATCGAGCCTTTTATTTTTACCATTCGTCTTGCTTTTTGTTCTTCATGCCATTGCACGCATCAGCCAACTTCACCCAAAAAATTCTGTATGGATTCAATTTGTTTTCGTAATTGCCTTTGCTTTTCTTTCTTTAACGCAGTTTCCCACTCGATGGGAACACATCTTAAACCGGGCGATCTATTACGAAAGCATCTCATACACATTGTTAAACAATTTGGATGTTTTAGATGCCAACGGCGAAAATCCGCTCAACGAGCCATTGCCTCTCCGTTTTTCGGCGCCGTTGTATGCGTCATTTCCTGAAAGTTTGAACTTTACCCCCTATGGCTTCGCCCTTTATTCACAGCACCCCAATTTGGGGGGGGATTCACAAGGCATTCGTATTTCACTGCCCTTGCACGAGAATCCAAACTATATAATTGCCTATCCCCGTTTCGAAGAAGCGAAACGCCAGGGGATCGACACGCTCCCAGAACTCTTTCAAGATCAAGCAATCGAACGCCGCTATGAACAATTTCAAATTCAAAACGTGATCTTTTTTATGCGGCGAAATGCGATTCAAGAAGAAGCACTACCTCAGGGAACTCCTATCGGAGAGCAATGGCACTTTGAAACAAAGCATGCCAACGTTAAAAAAACCGGTCTTGCTTTCGGAAGCCAACCCGACACCAGCCAGCATCGATACGGGATGGCCAGCGCGGGCCCTGAGAATATAGAGGCCGGGCATCTGCAAGGGATTATGGAATCGGATGTGTTTGTGATCGAGGGGAAAGAATTGCATGTGGCTGCCAAAATGCCCAAAGATTCCACAAAATCGCTTATATGCCTGGCAGTGTTTGAATCCAACCGGTATGGAGCGGAGGGTGAGATCCGCTCGGCCAAGCATGTTTATGAACACGAACCACACACCCCTCTTATGGATGATGTGTTTTACTACATTCATCCCTCGACATTGGAATACACCACCGGATGGATTCACGGCTGGCGCGTGGTGCGCCTATTGAAAAGCGGATTCCAGCAAGGATGGCAGCAAGTACGATGGTCGCTGGATCCCTGGCAAAATCAACAGGCGCGATGGCTGGCAGCCGACCGCGATCCAGATTGTTCAATGTGGGTAGATGAGATTACTCAGCACCAACGTCCCTCGGGATATTATTGGAATTTTGAGGATGGAACCTATCAAGGCTGGCGCCAAAGCGGCAACGCTTGGGGTGAGACACCCGCCCAGGGGGCTTATGGCACCCAGAATCCCATCATTAATTTTGAAGGGAATTATCTCATCAACACCTATTACGAAGGATCTGACTGGCCGGTCGGTGTTTTAAGCCGAACGACACCAGCACCGATCGAGATCAATCTCAGCCGGTTGTCTTTTTTAATCGGCGGGGGAGAAGATTTGGAAAGGCTCTACGTCGCCCTGGTAGTGAATGGAAAAATCGTTAAAAAAGCCACGGGACGGGGAACGGAAGAATTGCGGCGTGTAACGTGGGATATTACACCCTGGGTGGGGAACACCGCTCGTATACTAATTGTTGACCGCAGCAGTGAAGCATGGGGTCACCTGTTGGTGGATGATATTCGCATCTATGAGAAAACAAGCGATGGGGGAGGCTCGATGTAAAAGCCTTCCCCCATACCGATCCCAACTGCATCACTTGGTTCAAGCCGTAGCCGCCACAGCTTCTTGCAGCAAATTCGTTTCATCTAATGATAAGATTCGATCAATATCCAATAAAATAATTAATTTTTCATCCATCTTGCCCATGCCCGATATAAACTCAGTATTCAATTTGGTTCCCATAGGCGGGGGTGGAGCAATTTGGTTGGAACTAATCATTAACACTTCAGAAACTTGATCCACCACCATTCCGACAGTACGGTCTTTGACCTCCACCACAATAATTCTTGTATTGCGGTCTGCCTCGTGTTGAATCAATTCAAATTTGGTTCGCAAATTGACAACAGGAATAACCTGTCCACGAAGATTCAAAACCCCTTCAATAAATTCCGGGCTTTGTGGGAGCCGGGTAAGGCTTTCATATCGAATAATTTCTTTGACGTTGAGAATCGGAACCCCGTATTCTTCGCCATCCAAAACAAAGCTGACATACTGCAAATATTGATCGTCGGCAATACGTGTTTCAGTCATTATCGACCTCCAAAATAGATTTCATTCGTTACGGGATTTCCCGATTAACCGATTTTCGGTGGATTTGTCTTCAATATGTTCATGGTCTAAAATCACAGCAAAAATGTTGAGCAGTAGGCTTTTTGTCCATGACTGAAAATTGGTGTCAAATTGCTGAACCACTCCCATTCGAGTCAGTTTTTCATGGAAATTTTGATTTTCTTCTTGAGTCAGCGCCATAATGGGAAGCCCATGAAAATGATCGCGAAGCCATGAGATTGTTTGAGCCCAATTGGGTTCGATCTTTCTTCCATCCCAAATCAAGAACAGCGGCTTTTGCATTAAAAGTGCATTGCGGATTTCGATATCACTAAACCGATGAAGTTCGATTCCAAAACGGTTTTTCAAAGGTTTATCCAATATTTCAAACAACTTCTGATCGTTTGAAATTAATAGCACAAGAGTGGGTTTGCCATTTTTTTTATCCATGATTCAACCTTCCTGTCCAACAGGCACCCCGCTCTTTCCAGTAAAAACAAACATTCATTCCTTCTCTTCATCACATTACAACCCCAAAATACTTACCATTAAGTTTTTATGGTTTATTATTCCTTTGTCACTTCATAATCCCTAAACGCAATTTAGATGCCAATCTACTTATGAAACTTAAATTTGAGATACGGCTTTTATTATAAAAAATAAAATG
>CAZEZQ010000344.1:4558-6259 GCA_964516245.1 uncultured bacterium
AATAAATACCACTAAATATTTGATATAAATGAATTTATATGAATTCGACGCCTGAATGCCATTGTATGAAAATTGTTGCAAGAAAGGTTTTAAGTATTTCATATCCATATTTTACTCTGTATAATCTTCAGAGGTTTATAATAACGTAACCGTTTCGATTACAAAGACGGTCTCTTTGTAAAATTTCAAATTACATCCAATATCGAATGAATCAAAGAAGTCAGACACACAAAAAAAACCTAAGTATTCTCATTGTTGATGATGAAGAAATGGTATTGAAAATGATAGAGCGCTTGCTCGCTCAAATGGGGTATCAGACTCACACGGCACAGAACAAAGATTCTGCTCTGCAGATGGCATCAAATATTGTCATTGATATAGCAATTCTTGATTACAATTTGCCGGACGGCAATGGAATTGATCTCATGATCAAATTGAAGAAGCAGAAAGCCAATTTACAAGCAATGATCATGACCGGTTTTGGCACCATCGAACGGGCAGTAGAAGCCTTGAAAGCGGGGGCTTGGGATTTTATCCCAAAGCCGGTCACTCCCAAAATGCTGATCCAAAAGCTGGAGCGATTGGAAGAAGTTTGCATGCTTTACCGGGAGCATGATTTTCAGCAGAAAGCATTAAATGGTGAATTTGAATTTTCGGGGGTTGTGGGAACCTCGGAGGTAATGCGGCCGACCTTTGAAGCCATATTACGCGCGGCCGCTTCTAACTTGCCTTGCTTGATCGAAGGAGAAACTGGCTCCGGAAAAGAATATATAGCAGAATCCATTCATCTGAACAACAAACGAAGCAACCACCCCTTTGTAGTATTGGATTGCACCGCGACCCCCACCTCACTATTCGAGGCCACTTTGTTTGGCTCAACCAAAGGAGCCTTTACCGGTGCGGTTGAACGGAAAGGGCTGTTGGAAGCCGCAGACGGCGGGACATTATTCTTGGATGAAGTGGGTGAGATTTCAATTGAAATTCAACCCAAGTTGCTACGGTGCCTGGAAACAAAACGGTTTCGGCCGGTCGGCAGCGCCAAAGAAATACAGAGTGATTTTCGAATTATATGCGCGACCAACCGCAATTTATTGTCTGAAACCAAGGAGGGGAACTTTCGCACAGATTTGTTCTATCGCATTTCAGCCCAGCGTATAACATTGCCCCCCCTGCGAGAGCGCAAATCTGACATCCCCATTCTGGCCGAACATTTTCTTCATCAAACCGCCATTGATCACGAACAGCCGGATATCCAGTTCTCGCAAGAAGCATTGCAGCTATTGACCCAGTATCAATGGCCTGGAAATATCCGGCAGCTAAAATTTGTTGTTGAATCCGCCTTTTTTAATGCAGCGGGGAATGAGATTCTTCCAGATCATTTATTATTGCACGATCATCCAGCCACCGAAAAAGAAGAGACATTTTCACCCGATGTCGATACGGATTGCGATTTTAAGACATTTCGCGAACGCGCCATTTTGGACGCGGAACGGGCGTATATGAAATCGATTATGGAGAAAACCCAAGGGGATGTAAGAAAAGCCGCCGAACAAGCTGGACTCACCCGGGAGGCATTGTACCGGGTGATGTCGCGCTGCGACCTCTCTCCAGCCACTTTTCGCAAACAAGACAACTAGTACTCTGTCAATGATGAAATGATGGCAATTCATTTCAATGTTCAAAGCCACCAGGAGGGCGAGG
>CAZEZQ010000345.1:0-6233 GCA_964516245.1 uncultured bacterium
GGCAGACACTGGGGTCTGCCCCTACATTTCTAAAATTTCAAATATCTTTGGTTAGTGTTTATGAACCGGACTGTTGATATTTCTTTGTATCCAAACCTCAATGAAACGATGAACGGCTGGGTATGTGTTACTCCCAACCCCCGGGCGGCGCGGGTACGCCATGTTGCCTCTATCACGCTTGAATCTCTTGCCATTCGTGTGTTGCAGCATCAAAAACAAGCGCTTGCCAGCGCTCTGCAATCCAGAAAATTGCTGCAAGAAGCGGTAGAAATGAATGGATTTCGCGATGTTGAAGGGACTGCACGTAAGATGGAGGGGGCGATAAAAGAATTGTTTCGCGCTGGGATCGATTGCGAAGCGATTATGAACCGTTCAACTTTATCTCGGCGGGCGCACTCACTGGTTGAGACAGCCTCCACTTATCAGAATCTCTTGTATGAAAACCATTTGATAGACCGGGCGCATGCCTTGCAATTTGCTGCAAAATATTGCCAAGACAAGAAACTGTGTCAACCAATTTGTGTTCTAGGGTATCCCCGTTTCAGTATTGATGAGCGGATTTTCATCAACGCGTATGCAAGCGAAGGCAGCCAGGTGCATTTGCCTTGTGGAGAACACTACGTATTTGGGGAAAACCAGCGAAGTTTGAATTTTTTCAAACAGAATGAATGGGAAGTGAAGGAGGATAACAAAAACACCTCTCTTCATTATGGAGAGCGACTGGCTCGCGTTTATCTTGGCGCAGGTGAGAGCGATGAAAACATTGCCGCTCATGTGTATCCAGATGAAGAAGCTGAAGCGCGGGGGGTATTGGGGCAAGTGAAATTGAAGTTGGATCAGGGCGTATCTGCGTCTCAAATCGCCTTGGCCAGCCGCAAGGAATCGGCGTATGGTTCGTTGCTTTGCTCAGTGGCTGAAGAATATGGCGTTCCCATTCGGCTGATGTATGACGTCACGTTAGCGGAGACGCGTATGGGCTCGTGGATACTCGCAGCCTTCGACGCGATTGAAAACAATTTCCCTTTTGAAGAAACAATTCGATTGCTGGGCCATCCCTTGGGCTACGATTTGCGTGGAGTGCAATTTGAAAAGCAATGGAACCACTGGCGCCGCGAGTATCCATCGGGGATGCAGTCTTGGCAGGAAAAAAAGATTCCTACCGAAGTTCTTTCATGGCCGCAAAACGGGATGCGGCATCAATACATCGGGCAATTTGAAGATTTAATGCGGTGGTTTCGCTTGCGCGAGCGATGCGCCTATTGGGCAAAAGAATCTATTGCGTTTTACGAACTGCAAGGCGGGTTGGAAGAATTGAAAAACCGGAAAGCCGAAAGCATTTCACGAGAACAGTTTTTTATGGAAATACGCGAAATGCTCACTGTGCTGCAGGCGCCCATGCACCCCGGAAGAGGGGGGATTGAATTGCATACCCCGCAAGCGATGCACGGCGCCCAGTTTGAGCATGTGTATGTGATGGGGGTTGTTGAGGGCGTGCTGCCCGCACCGGTGAAAGAGAACCTGGTGTTGGATTTTCACGAACGGGAGACGGGTGAGAGTTTTCAGGAATTGGAGAGTTCGATCGATGCCGCCAACCGGGAACATCTTTCGATTTGGACTTTGCTTAAAACCGCCCGCCAATCACTCACATTGAGTTATCCAGAAATTTATGGGGGCAAAGAAGCCCTGCCCAGCGTGGTATTTCGAATGCTCGACGCCTCACCGCAATCGTTTCATCTCAAAGCCATCGTTAGTGAAGAAGAATTGAGGCAGATTCAATTGCGAACCAATTCGGCCGGAACGGATGATGCGCTTCGAAAAGCGCGGTATGCCTGGGAAGTGGAAACAAGGCGTGAGACTGATATTCAATTCGACCGGTATGATGGCGCAGTTGAAATTCCAATTGATCTCGAAGCGCGCAAGTTTAGCCCCAGCCAATTGCTGCAACTGGGCCAATGCCCATTCAAATGGTTTGCGGGATATTTGCTGCGGCTGGAGGAACCGGAAGAAGCGGAACTGGACCTTACACCCGCTAACCGGGGCTCTTTATATCACAAGACTTTGCAGCGAATGCTCGAACAAACCGATTTCACCCATGACCCGCTGCCCCAGTGTCTCAATCACTTGGAAGAATATTTCGAACGAGCCGAAACTGAGTTGATAGAAGAAGGGACTGATCTTACGCGCCTGCCCGGCTGGGAATCGCGCCGTTTGGAAATGCTGGCGCAATTGCGCCAGGCCATCCAAAGCGAAGATTATTGGCAAGCGGGATATGTTCCAATTTATTTTGAACAGGAATTTGATTTTACCTGGTACGGCTTGCAGGTTCGCGGCCTGATCGACCGGATCGATCAAGGCCCGGATGGATTGTTGTTGGTGGATTATAAAACCAGTTCGCAACGTCCGGCGGGAGTGAAGGATGAGACCGGTGCCGCCAAGTGGGATATACAGATTCCCATTTATCAGGCTGCGGTTGAGAATGCGCTTTGCCCCGATCAAAGGGTGCAAAATGCTTATTATTTTTCGTTAACGAAAGCCAAGAAACTGCCGAGCCCAAGAAACCAGCCGGATTATGAAGCGTTTGTGGAGCGGGTGAAAAACGCATTGCGAAACGGATACTTTCCTGTGATGCCCGACCAGGGGGAAGAAGCCTGCCGCTATTGCGATTTCGACACACTGTGCCGCAAAGGGCCGCGCTTGAGCCGCAAGGAGGTGGAGGGATGAGCCTCACGCCTGAACAGCAGCAAGCGGTAGAAGCCTCAGGCAGCGTGGCGGTGACGGCGGGAGCGGGGACCGGAAAAACCCACATGCTTACGGCGCGGTATTTGCATCATATCACTGAAGATTCGCTATCACCCCTGCAGATCGTTGCCGTCACTTTTACCGAAAAAGCCGCGGCTGAGTTGCGCGCCCGTATTCGCCAACAGGTGTTCGAGCGGTTTGGAGAACAGAGCGAAACCAGCGCCAAGTTGGAAGCGGCGCAAATCAGCACCTTGCACGCGCTCGCCGCCCGGATTTGTTGGGAACACAATGAAGAAGCCCAGGTCCCACCCGATTTCGAGATTTTGGATGAAACCGAGGGAAGCATCTGGAAATTGGAGCGGATGGATGAGCAACTGGCTGCGTTGCAAGCCACGATGTTTGAACAGGTTCCTTACTCTCTCATGGAGCAGTTTTTAGAGAGGTATTTTACGGATCCACTTTCGATGCAAGAAGCGTTGAAACGGCCGCCAGAAGAACGAAACAAGATTTTAGAAGAAGCGGTAAACCAGGCACGGCACGATTTAATTGCGAACGACGTTTGGCAAAATTCCCGAAATATTTTGATTGATATCGCAGGAGATGAAAACGATAAATTTGAAATTCACCGGAAAGAAATTGCGCAAGCCATTGAGCAAGTTGAAACCGGTACGAATGCGGCAGATGCCTTGCAGGTGATTTCAACGAGCAAGATCAATGTTGGCAGCAAGAAGAAATGGCCGGAAGGGCAATTGGAGGAAGGCAAAGAAGCCGTTCGACAATTGCGTGAGTTGGTGCAAACCCAAGAAAAAAACACATTGTTGCATCTCGATTTTGGCCTACCCGATGAGCGATTGGAAGCATGTTTGCCCATCTTGCAACAAGCCGCGGAGACGGTGGATACAGCCATTCAAACAAGAAAATACAAAGACCGGGTGTTGGATTATGCCGATTTGGAAATTCATGCGCTGAAAGCGCTGGAGAAAGAATCCATACGAGAGTATTACAGCAAACGCTGGAAAGCCTTTTTGATCGATGAGTTTCAAGACACCAATCCCATTCAAGCGCGATTGCTGGAAGCGCTTACCGAGAACGCCCGGTTGACTATCGTGGGGGATATCAAGCAGTCGATTTATGGTTTCCGGCGCGCGGATGTGGAAGTGTTTCGCCGGTTTGAGAAAAAGATTCTTGATGGTGGGGGAGACTCGATATCACTCAGCCAGAGTTTTCGAACACACAATGAATTGGTGAGCCAAATGAACCGGGTGTTTGAGCCCTTGTTGGTTTCGGCGCACCAGGAGTTGCATTCCACCCGGGAGACTCCCCATGCAGGGCCCCACATTCAAGCCGTAACCATTCAAGCGGAGAACGGCGTCAAAAAAGAGCGGAGACAACAAGCGGAAGCCAAGTGGATCGCCAATGCGATTCAAGAGATGCTGGATCGCGGGATCATGATTCACGACAAAGCATCGGATCAAAACCGGCCGATTGAAACGCGGGATATCGCAATATTGGCGCGAACGTGGGATCCGCTCGATTGTTATACAGAAACACTGCAAGCCAGTGGGCTGCCGGCGGTGTTGGCTGCCGGGGGGAATCTGCTGGATACACGGGAGGCCAAAGATGGTTTGGCGCTGCTCCAGTTTTTGGCTGATCCAAGCGACAACCTGGCTTTGGCGGCGTTGCTGCGAAGCCCGTTTTTCGCTGTGAGCGATGTTGAACTGTATACATTTGTGGAAGAGATATGGAAACCGGAATTTGAGCGCAAGAAGAGTAAAACCAAAAAACATGAAGCGCGCTCTAGTTCTATTGCCAGCTGGTGGTCTCTGCTCGGGCATTCACAAAATGAAGCGATTGGTGAAGCAAGGATTGTTTTGGACAAGTTGTTCAACATGAAGGACCGTCTTTCACCCAGTGAATTGCTGCAAGAAGCCAACCGGCAAACGGCTTATACGGCTGTTATTGGCAATTTGCCCATGGCCGAGCGGCGTTTGGCCGATTGGCGGGGGTTGGCGCAATGGTGCCGCCAGATGGAGGCGGGGCCGGAACATGTTTTTGATTTTGTTAGGCGGGTAAGGAAACTCAAACAGCATGAGGTTGAGATTGCACGCCCACCCATGCAAAGCGGCAATGCCATCTCTTTGATGACGGTACATGCCGCCAAGGGGTTGGAATGGCCGGTGGTGATTTTGCCTGATTTGAGCCGACGGCCCCCACATCAATCCGACGCTGTCTTGTTCGAGCCCGAGAGCGGATGCGCGGTGAAGTTTCCCGATGCGGATGATGACGAGCCCAAACCGCTGCTTTACACCCACCTGTTGAACCAGGCCAAACAGAAAACCCAGGCAGAAGCCTACCGCTTGTTGTATGTGGCGTTTACCCGGGCGCGGGACCGTTTGATCTTAACGTCGGTGGATGAGAGCGGCGGGTTGATGGATTTGCTGTCTGAGGGATTGCGGCATGCCGAGATTGAGGTAAGCCAGTATCCTTATTGCGAAGAAGACGGCGTTCCAACCGTGCCTCCAATGCCGGAAATTAGACCGTTGCCGGAGATTCAGCTCACAAAAACGATGGGGCGTGGGCTGCATACGATCAATGCCACCGATCTCTCTGATTATAACAAGTGCCCGTACCGTTTTTATTTGAAAGTGATTCAGGATCACAAAGGGATCAGCATCCACAAGAGTAAAACGAAACGCGAGGATGCGGCCCGTTTGGGAACGTTGACCCATATTGCGTTGGAGAATGATATTAAGGATATGGATACATTGCAGCGATTCGAGCCGGGAGTTGCGGTGGAGGTTGTGGAAGAAGCGCTGCAATTGGCACAACAGTTTTGGCAATCCGAATTGTTTTCTCAGTTTCAAGGGATTGAAACCGAAAAAGAAGTGCCTTTCCATTTGGAGCGGTTTGATGGGATTGCCATTCAAGGAATCATCGATTTGTTGGGATTGGATTTTGTGTTAGATTACAAGACCAGCCAGGATTTGGATGCGGATGATTACCGGTATCAAATCGGAGTGTATGCCATGGCGAAAGAGAAACCGAAAGCGTATATCGCCGATTTGCGTTCACCGGAATTGTATTGTTATCAAGGCGAGCAGTTAAAAGACATCGAGCAATCTATAGCATCGATGATTCAGAGTATCCGAAATGAAGAGTTTGAGGCTGCGCCTTCGAGAGAGGTGTGTGGGGTGTGCCCGTTTCAGCGAAAGCAGATTTGTGAGTATGTGGTGGATTTTAGAGGGGCGAAAGGACATAAGGGACAAAAGAGGCTTTAATGTTGGGCCTAGTTTGGGTTGTTTTTGGGTTTTTGTTGGTGGGCTGAAGCCCACCCTACGATTCTTCAAACAAGCATTCGCGGCTCGGCGGGAGCCTCGCCCTCCTGTGGTATTGGGAGCATTCGCGGCTCGGCGGGAGCCTCGCCCTCCTGTGGTATTGGGAGCATTTCGGCTCGGCGGGAGCCTCGCCCTCCTGTGGTATTGGGAGCATTTCGG
>CAZEZQ010000346.1:0-6223 GCA_964516245.1 uncultured bacterium
ATAGAGATAAAAAAAAAATTTAAAAAAAACGAAAGAAGGGTATTCAATGGTTAGGATTGTTAGTAAAATTAGTAATTATTGAAAATTTGCATCTCAGTAAGGAGCAACGAAACATGTCTACACCTCCCACCGACACACCCAAAAAAATCCCTTTGGTTCAAAATTGGTTATCACTCTTCGGCTTTTGGTTGGCAATGGCTTTTCTAGCGGGTGAAGCCATTATCATCATCGCCGATATGTTGTATGGGACGAACAATCCCTACATCGGCATTTTGATTTATCTTGTGGGACCGGCCATTTTGGTCTTTGGGCTGTTATTGGTCCCGTTCGGCATGTGGTTGGAATACCGCAAACAGAAGAAAGGCCAACTTCGAAAAGGGTTGCCGGTTATCGATTTCAACAACTCCCAACACCGTTTGTATACCGGTGTATTTTCTGCAGCCACAATTATATTCCTCGCTCTTACCTGCTTGGGTTCATACCAGGCGTATCATTTGACCGAATCTGTTGAATTTTGTGGATTAACCTGCCATCAAGTAATGAAACCCGAATATGTCGCCTATCAAGAATCACCCCATGCCCGTGTCGCGTGTGTTCAGTGCCACATTGGATCGGACGCCGAATGGTATGTCAAAACCAAATTGAGCGGGATTCATCAGGTGTATGCAGTGATGGCCGATGCCTATGAACTGCCTATCGATACCCCGATTGAAAACCTCGTACCGGCACGCCAAAGCTGCGAAGCCTGCCATTGGCCCGAAAAATTTTTCTCTTCGGTCGAGCGCAATAAAACCTATTATGCTTTGGATGACGAGAACTCCCCTTATCAGGTTAGTTTGTTAATGCATATCGGCGGTAGCTCGCCCGAAAATCCCGAACAATCCACCGGCATTCACTGGCATATCGGGCTGGATCATAAATTGGAATATTATGCTACAGATGATGACCGGCAAGAAATTCCCTGGGTACGAGTCACGCATCATGATGGTTCGGTAGATACCTACATTGACACCGAAGCGGAAGACTTCGATCCAAACAACATCCCGCAAGATCATATTCGCACCATGGATTGCATCGACTGCCACAACCGGCCTTCACACCGTTATATCTCTCCAGTCGCCGCTTTGAATCAATCCATGCAAAACGGTTTGATTGATACATCGCTCCCCGAAGTGAAATTCGCCGCCTTGGAGGCCATTCGTGAAGGCTACGAAACCCAAGAGGCCGCTGTGAGTGGAATTCGGGAAAGTATGAACTCTTTTTATGAAGGCGACCTGGAAGAAGGACAACAAGAAGGGCTCGAACAAACCATCGCTCAGGTTCAAAAAATCTACAAAACCAATTTCTTCCCCGAACAAAAAGTGGATTGGACCAAATATCCTTGGAACAAAGGCCACTATGAGTTCCCCGGCTGCTACCGCTGCCACGATGGCAATCACCTGACCCAGGACGACAACCCCAAACCTATACGGGCCGATTGCAATTTATGCCATGATATCGTGCGCCAAGGGGAAGGATGGGATGAAATCGAAAACCTGCAATACAAACAGCAAGAATTTATTCATCCCCGGGAAATGGGAGATTTGTGGGAAGGGCAAAACTGCCACGAATGCCATGGTCCGGATGGTGTGCTTTAGAATGGATGTTTAGATTCTACTGTGTGAAATGTTTAAGATTGTCTCTCACTGTAGGGGCATCCGCCCTGGCGGACAACGTGCCCCTACAATCTGTGTTGTGATAAAAAAATTTCAAATATTTTTGGTTAGTTTTTAGGATCAATCCTCACATCCACATCAAACTTATAAAAGTCTGGCCGTTGATCTGGTTTCCTTGTATAAATTGCTTGAAACGCTTGGCCTTTGTTTTTCAGAGTAGTATCCGTGCGTTCATAAAAGAAACCAGTTATGGCATACCGTTCTTCTTCTTTGTAGTAGCGAGGGAAAGCTTCTTCCAAAAAGATTTCTCCCTTGGTGATCCATATGATTTTGTTTTCTTCTGGCCCAACACCAACGACTCCCACATGTGGGCGTGTTAGATAGATTTGTTCGAGGTCATTGTTTTCGATATGAAATACGGTTCCCAAAATAAAATGGCGAAGCGTTTCATCTTGTTTTTGGCTGGCAATAATGTTCCAACCGAAACCGTCACCGATCCATGCGTATTGTAAGTACTCAACGTTGACTGATGGCTCCCCCATTGGTTTTGGGGGGTCGTAAAATTCAACATGGCGCCATTCGTGATCGACTGGATTGCCGTCCCACTCACCATACCATTTGCCTTGAAAGGGCTCGAATTTATATTCGGGATTGAGTTTGAAGGTATATCCCCGAATGGCTTCCACAATATCTTCCTTGCCGAGATCGAATTTTTCCAATCCTGGCCTATTTTGCAGGGCTGAACGGGATTCCTTTTGAAACTCCAAAATTCCCAGCGCGATCAGTTCGGCGGGTAACACACCATCATCATTGGGTTTCAACAACGATTGGCGAAACGTTTCGGCATCACTCAGCCCGCTGGCGAGAAGTTCATTGGCATTTTCGGGGTATGGTTTGATATACCGTTCCTCTTCGTTGGGGTAATACCAATGCTGCATAATCAATTCATGCAGCGAATCAAAACGCCAGGCTATTGCTTGCTGTTCTCCCCAGACAACACCCTTCAAACGAAAACTGCCGGGCTTTTCATCAAAAGCGGAATTGAAAAGGATGTAGTTCCAAAATCCTGCCCGTAAGATGAATATCCCAATGGCAAGAGTGAGAAACAACCGAGGGAGATTATTGCGTGTTGGTTTTGGCGCCCACTGATGCGGCGCGAGTAACATCACTCCCACAAACCATGCAACCAGGAACCAGTGTGATTGATGGTACATCCATTCTGGAACCAGATGATAAAACCCCAACGTCGCCACACTGGGAACCAGAATGAAAAGCATTCGATTTGTGATTCGATTGCAAAAAATCGCAATCACACTTAACAGAATGCAAACCAACACCATACTGTCGAAACAGTCGAACAACAACGAAGGCAGTATATCGGATAAAAATGAAATTTCATTCATAAAGTGGATTGTAGTCGAAAATTGAATTTCATTGGATTAATTTGGATTCACAATTAAAATGGTTTAACCAAAACAACACATTTCCCATTTATTATAACGGCATCACAAAATGAAAAGATGAGGGAATATAATGCAAAAAGCATTTACCTTAATCGAATTGTTAATCGTGGTGGCCATCATTGGTATCCTAGCGGCTATTGCAGTGCCCAACTTTCTCAACGCTCAAGTACGGGCGAAAATCGCCAAAGTTGAAGGTGATTTCAAAGCATTGGCCACTGCTATTGAGATGTATCATTTGGATACAAACAACTATTTGCCCTACCCAGAATGGGGAGGGCACACCCATCCCCAATATTTCAACGCGCTATCCACCCCAGTTGCGTATATGTCCAATCCCGATGGCATTTACGATCCTTTTCGCAAAAAACGGGTGGCTGACAACGACGGCATCCGCAAACCCCGTTATGGCTACTTCGACCCCCGCGCCTCTGGAGTGCAGTGGTTTATTGAACCTGCATCGTACCAAGGCATCAAATTACCCGGCAATTTCGAATGGACACTCATCTCCATCGGCCCCAGCCATGTGCAGCATGTCGATGGCGGCGAGCCCCGTGGTTTTATAGTTTACGATTCGAGTAATGGTGTTATCAGCTGGGGGAATATCTATCGTTTTGGGCCATGAAATAGAGGATTGCAAATATCTTGAAATCAAGGAAAAAAGAATTTACTATTAAATTGTACAGATTCGCAAAAAATTTCATTTTGACACTGTAACGATATATTGGCACAATACATCATGAATCAAATGCATGCTGAATATATCGCATACAAGGGTGAAAAGTTTGCCATAGAGTGGTTTTACGATGAAAATGGTAAGAGTGAGGTTTTAGATTACTATCGTAGTATGCCTTTAGGTCGTCGTCAAAAATTGCTTGCCATGATTAGGCGTATGGGTGATATAGGCAAAATTTACAATAAAACCAAGTTTCGTCACGAGGGTGATCAAATTTATGCATTTAAACCCAGACCGGAGCGTTTTCTATGTTTCTTTTTTACTGGCAAAAAGATTATAATCACTAATGCTTTTGTTAAAAAGACAAATAAATTGCCAGAAACTGAAAAACGGAAAGCATTAGAATGTAGAAATAGTTACAAACAACGGATTCAAAAAGGGATTTATTATGAAAAAAGCGATAACGAGTAAAAATACAGAGCCACAATCTACTTATGAAAGAGAAATGGCAGATCCTGAATTCAGAAATAAGTTTCAGATTGAGTATCAACGGTTTGCTCTTTCAGAAATTTTGTTGCAATTGATGGAAGAAGAACAATTATCAGTGCGTGAGTTAGCTAAAGAAGCGGAAGTCTCTCCAAGTGTGATTCAAGATATTCGTTCTGGGAATCGCAAAAACATTACACTCTCGAATCTCTCAAAAATCCTCAAAGCACTTGGTAGTAGTGTAGCGATACAAGTTGGAGATCAATACATATCATTGGGTGAATAATGACAAAACCACGGATTCTTCTTGGATTAGCAATGATAAAGTGAATTTTTTCCTTCGTATTTTGGGATCATTGACTTTCACGATTCCATTTTCCTCTATTTTAACATTTCCTCTATTTGAACTTGAATAATCATCAACAATTCTTTTTTGTATTTAATTATAGCAAAGATAAACAAAGGGCGACAAGTAAAACCTGTCGCCCTTTGGCGGTAAACTGTTTGGATTGGAGAGCGGGGAGAGCTTTATCTGCACGAAGAGTTCAAAAGCGCTTCCCGCCCACTGGAGGTCGATTGAGCGTGCTCAATTTCTGATGACCATCCATGTGGAGGCCCAATTCCACGTCTACCGACGCGAGAGTGGAATGGCAGGAGCGCTAGCTCTCCACACCTCCGCAGTCACCTACGCTTTTGCTACTACATGGATAATTACCGTCATTCATCGTATGGACCACCTCCTTTCTAGCGTTACCCTTAAAATTACTTATACTCGCGATTTTGTCAAGGAATTGTTTGCGGATAACCGGGGGTTTTTTTGGATAAGCGTGGCGGTGGTGTATATTTGCTGGGAAAGAGCTACAACTTGGGTGGGGAATTTTCTTCAGATAACTGGACTGTGTATTGATAAGGGTGAAATGATGGTTCAGATCCCCCCTAGCCCCCCTTAATAAGGGGGGAATAATCTTTGGGTAATCCATCAATTCATGCTTGACAGAGTACAAGCTCAACTATTAAACAGCAACAAGAATTTTCTCTTTGGTTTCAATCTATGGGAAATTGTATGTATTGAAACACTTTCCTATGGATTCACTTTGCGATAAAAAATTATTATACGCAACTGAGGAGCGAAAATCTTGGCGAAACTTCATCTGGTTGGTATCGGCGGCAGCGGGATGCTGCCCTTGGCGGAACTGTTGTTGAAACAAGGCCATGAAGTGACCGGTTCAGACCGATTGAGCGCCGACCCTTCATCAATCGAAACGCTCTCTCCACCTATCCAAAAACGCTTGAAACGCCTGTTGAATCTTGGGGCAACCTTGTTTCCCCAAGATGGCGCCGGTATTGATTCTGATACTCAGACGGTTGTGATATCCACCGCGATTGAAGATGACAATCCTGACAAACAAAAAGCCAACGAATTGAACATTCCTGTTATCCATCGTTCTGATGCGTTGCGCCAGAATGTGGATGAGGAACACTTGATAGGGATTGCGGGGACCAGTGGCAAGTCGACTACTTCGGCATTGTGCGCTTGGGTGCTGATGGCACTGAAAGAATTGAATTCATTTATCGGTGGGGCTGAACTGCTTTATGAACCCAAAACAGGTGAGGGATGGAGCGCCGTACATGTGGGGGAAGGGCAGTGGTCTTGCTTGGAACTGGACGAAAGCGACAAGTCGCTGCTGAGATTTTCACCGAGGTACGCGGTGATTTTAAACATCACACGCGATCATCACCCCTTTGAAGAAAATTTGGAACTATTCGAAACATTTTGCCATCAAGTGAAAGAAGCGATTTTTCTCAATCAGGATGACGCCGGTTGCAGACAATTGGCGAATGAAGCCGGCTTGCTGCAAAAAGTGGTTTGGTTTCAACCTTCGTTGGCTGTGGAATATCAGGTCCACAAACAAGGGATCTCTTTCGAGTGGAATCAAAACCGTTAT
>CAZEZQ010000347.1:0-1027 GCA_964516245.1 uncultured bacterium
CTGGAAAACATGAAATCCAGTTCTTCGAATCTGCTACCCATGTTGCTGAATGGGGAAAGCATGATTTTCACCAAAATCCATCTGAAGAATGAAGAAAATAATTACTTACCGAAAATAAAAAGCAATCGCATTGACTACCGTATCGTTATGCAGCCACCATTCGCGGGATGCATCGAACAGGTAGTAATTGATAAAATTGGCTTCCAAGATGCATATTACGGTCAATGAGATGGTTACAACAGTTTGGATTCTCACTGGATTTGGGTGGCCAAATCGGTTGGCAAGATAGCCTGAAGCAAACCACCACGAACAGGTGCAAAACAAAAACCAGGCAAACCAAACAACGGTCAGGTTGCGATCGAAAAACACCGCCTGATTGCTCATAAGAGCCAAAAACGCAATCGCGCCGATACCCACAATTGCGTACAACTGCCGGCGCATCGGTTCCGCATAGTTTTGAAATAACGCATACACGCTTATTCCAACCGCGAGGACAGATGCCGTCAATCCAATGTAGCTCATCTGGACGGCAATGTTGATCATATAGACCAAAAACATCTCAAAACCCGGTTCGAAGGTGTTATAGTCTTTGTGTCCGGTTTTGAAATACCAATATTGGTACAACACATCTTGGATAAATTGAGACAGTTCTTCGAACCAATACGGCGATAATATAGTAAAGCCGATGGCCAGACCCACCAAACTAACTCCAAATGCCGAAAGGCCCAATTCTAGTTGAAAAGGCCCCTGGCTCACCTGGCGAATGCTGAAAACAATAAACAAAATGGGGATCAACAAATAGATTCCAGCGTTGTATTTGCACGCCACAGCAAACCCTACCGTCAATCCCAAACAAGCGATTTGTAGAAGCCATTTCCACAATCGAGAGGTTTTCATCGTCAAAAACAATACGCACAACGCCAATGTGAGAACCGAAAACGCCGCTGTGGTATTGTTTACCGACACATAAACTGAATCCCGTATACTTGCTCCACAAAAAGCCAGCAGCATCCCTGCCGCCCAACAC
>CAZEZQ010000347.1:1037-5167 GCA_964516245.1 uncultured bacterium
GTGCGGTATCCGATATAAGCCAGCAAAACAATTTGCAAAGGCATCAGCAGCATATTTTGAAAGCGCACGTAATATTTAAATTTCTCCCACAATTGGTTGGTTGTGGGTTCACGAAAAAAAGCAATTGTTTTGGGACTAGGGAAATTCCGTTTGATTCGCTCTAAAGGTGAATTTGACTCTCCTGTCCGTCCCCCCGCTTCACGGCTCACAAGCGCTAGAGAAACAATATTGGCTGGAACACAAAGATACATGGTGCCTGTGGGATGCTTGAAGAAATGCGGATTCAAATTCCCTGTATAGATAATATCCAATGCGCGCCCAATGGTATGTACTTCGTCTATATGTCCTTGATATAAAAAGGGAACCCGCAAAGCAATGGCAAATGCAATACAAAGCGCGAACGCAAACAGATAAATTGCCCAGCGCTTGAAAAAGCAATCTTTTATCTTTTGCCAAGAAAATACCATCTGATAGTCCTACATCGAATGTCATTAATTTAAGATCAAATTATATAATTTTGTTTGCTGCATTATTTGACTTCCAACATTCGGTCGATGGCTACCTTGGCGCGTTTGGCGATTTCGGGGTCTACATGAACCTCATGCACTTCGTTTTCCAAACTGTAAAGAATCTTATCGAGGGTAATTTTACGCATATGCTGGCAGAACATCTTGCAGGTTTTTACAAATTCAATCTGGGGATATTCAGCGGCCAAATTGGCCGTCATTTCGCATTCCGTCCCCAAAAACACCCGCTTCAAATTGGGGTGATTTTTTATGTAATTCGCCATTTCAGATGTGCTGCCATAATAATCGGCTTCTGCCAATACTTCAGGAGCACACTCCCAATGGACCATCACTACAGCATCATCTGAATCTTTTGGAATATTGAAATGTTCGCGCACTTCACGTATGTGCTCTGGTGTAAATTGTTCGTGAACTTCGCATCGGCCAAAAGTTTCTTCATATTTTCCTGGATATATTACATCAATTTTGTAACCTTGATCGTTTAACTCTTTCTGGATATTCGCGCCCATTAATGAATCGGGGAAAAAGATGACTTTATTGGTATTGAATTCACGGCTGGCATGCAACACCACCCGCACTCCATTGGATGAAGTGCAGCAATAATCGCTCTCAGCTTTCACAGAGGCATAGCTGTTTATATAAGTAACCACAGGAACGCCTGGATAATTTTCTTTAAATTGCCGTACATCTTCTCCATTGAAGGGATCAGCCAAGCTGCATCCGGCATCGTAATCGGCGATCAGAACCTTCTTTTCTGGACTGAGAATTTTGGCGGTTTCGGCCATGAAGCGCACACCATCAAACAAGATCATGGGTGCGTCTGACTGGGCCGCGATACGGCTCAGAGCCAAAGAATCACCCCGTTCTTGTTCTCCCGACAGTTGGAACACTAGGGGTTCCATATAATTATGGCCTAAAATCATAACATTTTTTTCTTCTTTTAACGCCAAAATGCGTTCAATAATATCCCGCTTGGCCATAAATTCGAGATGTTGATCTGGAGCGGATTGCAAGGCTCCTTCTATATGCTCAAGTTGTGCAGTCATACTTTGTATCATCATATTTCTCCCAAGCGAATTGATGAATTTAAGTGATTTGGAGAATCCTTTAACCAATTCGCTGTTAATTCATAGTGAATTAACAATTTTCTCATAAGAGATAATTATACTTCTAACAGTCTTCCTTCGCAAAGTATAGTTCTTTATATTATACCAGAAGAATAAAAATCTGTTGCAACTAGTACTCTCCACTCGTTCAAAGATGAACTAACTTGAAAATTTCAAGCACATTACAACATCTACTGTCTTTCAGGCATTACAGACAATTTGATTTCAAAATTTTTGGTTTCTCCCCGGCGGTCGACTTGAACGGTGATTGCATCACCAGGTGATTTTTTATCCAAGATTCGGAGTACATCATCTTTGGTATTAACAGTCTCCCCTTCTATTTTTTCAATCACATCTCCCTTAATTAATTCACCCTGCCTATTTCGCCGAGCCCCCTGCAAGCCGGTCCGGTCTGCCGGAGTGTTCTCAAATACACCTGCAATCACGGTCTCCTCCCAATCCAATTGCTCGATGATATGATCTGGCATCAATTGAATGCCTAAAAAAGCTCGGGGACGTTTTCCTTGCGTAATCAATTGGGGAACGATCCGATTCACCGAATCCACGGGAACAGCGAAACCAATACCCGCACTGGTTCCACTAGGGCTTATTATTGCTGTATTGACGCCAATCAGGCGGCCAAAAGAGTCCAACAAGGGACCACCAGAGCTCCCTGGATTAATCGCCGCATCGGTTTGTATGGCGTCATAAATTTTCCGCCCGCCCATCGATTGAATCGAGCGTCCCAAAGCACTAATTACTCCCGTAGTGAGGGTTGAATCCAATCCAAAAGGATTGCCGATTGCCAATACTTTTTGCCCCACTTTTAGATCTTTTGAATCTCCCATTATGACCGGCTGCAAGCTGCTGGCAGGCGCACCTATCTTCAAAACCGCCAAATCACTGCTGGGGTCGGCGCCGATCACATAGGCTTGCCATGTACTTTGATCATGCAGCGTAACTTGAACCTGATCGGCCCCCTCAACCACATGATAATTTGTAATAATATGTCCATCCGAATCCCATATAATACCTGAGCCACTGCCTTCGCGAACTTCGAATGGATGCAGAGAAAAGACATCAGAACCAAATCTTGTTTGGGTGATAAATACGACAGAGGGAGATATCCTTTCGAACACTTCTATATTCGATCGTTCATCCGATCCCAATTCTCCAGGGATAGGCGCGACAGGGCGTGGACTCACTGCCGGCCGGCTAAATGGATTAAAAAAAGGGTTGGGGATGCCCAACATATTAAGAAATGTTATTAAAAGCGATAAGAAAAGCAAAAATACAACAAGTTGAATAACACTAAGTGAATATTTATTCATTCCAAAAATCCTTATTCTTTTAATCCTTATTTTGCACCACAGAGTTGGTCAATTTCAAAGCGGTTTCTGGACGATTGGTAATAATAGCTTCCACACCAGCATCAATCCATTGTTTTATTTCGTTCTTGTTATCAACGGTCCAAACCCATACGCCATAACCTTTTGCATGAGCTGATTCAACGCTTTCCAATGGGGTTTTTTGATTGGCTCCGATGATATCGGCTTGAACATCATCAGCCCGGCCCATGGTTACCTGATTGATTTCACTTACCAGATATAGTGTTTTTACACCCGGTTCAATATCTTTGGCACGATAACAGGTTATTTCATCGAAACTGGCTATTATATGCCGGTTAAGTTCGCCTCTTTTACGTAACAACCGTATAACATCGTCTTCAAGCAGCAATTGTTTGCATTCGATCATCACATTTACACGGCTATTTTTCACCGCATCCAACACTTCTTCCAACCGGGGTAAATACTCTCCATAAAATTGATCGCCAAAGCGTTCGGCATAACCGGCATCAAGAGTACGCAATTGATTATAGGGCGTACTTCGAATCCATGCAGCCGTACCAGTTGTTCTTTGTGTATTGGCATCATGGCAAACGACCAAGACACCGTCTTTGGATTGATGCAAATCGATTTCGATCCAGTGTGGCTGCGGTTGTAGAGCCAATGCACTTTTCACAGCCGCCATTGTGTTTTCTGGCGCAACACTACTGTTGCCCCGATGGGCCACGACCATAGGTTGTGCCAAAATGTTCAATGAAAAAAGAAACCAAACAACGAAAGGGAGGAAAAAAAGAGGGTAATTCATATTTTCGGCTCCAATTTTTTTTTGAATGAAGTGTAACCATTTTGAATGAAGCCAAATTGAATTGGAAGTGGTCCAAATACCGTTCATAAACTACAAACAGATCAACGGTCTTTCTGCTCTGCATATACCATCCGTTTGTGGTCGGATTTTTTACTGGTTTCTTGATCTTGGCGAATTCGGATTGATTCAAGATCCTGGTATAACGTTTGTTGCATTTCTATTAACCGTTTGCATTCAGGGATGATCTTATCATATTCTTGAGAGGCCGCACTTGGTTCCATCTTTTTTGGGGGTTCCATCTTTTTTGGGGGTTCCATCTTTTTTGGGGGTTCCATCTTTTTTGGGG
>CAZEZQ010000347.1:5267-6220 GCA_964516245.1 uncultured bacterium
GTTCCGTATTTTTTTTGGGTTCCATATTTTTCTCTGGAACGGAATGACTCAGTTTCGCCATAACGTTATTCAGAGTTTCGGCCATTTCACGGCTATCGTTATCACAAATGGTAAAAATTTCTTTCTGTTCGATAGAAGATAGATTAGTGGTTTCTTCTGTTAAACGTTTCAAATGAAATTTCACGCCCTGTTCGTATAATTTCCAATGCAGCATTAAAATACGCCAATATTCTTTTTGAATTTCAAGGCGGAACTGACGCGCAGACTCTAGATAGGGATCTAATTTTTGTCGCCGAAATTCGTATTTTCGAATTAATTCAGCATTATTGGCGCGTAAAAATGCAACCAAAGTGTCATTGCCATCCTCTTTGGCTTTTTTCATTTCATGAAATAAATTTTCCGCATCTTTAAAAACCGGATTCTTTTCTTTCAGGTCTTCGATACTATTTTCCACTTCACCGAGCTGCACCCCTAAATTGTGCGCTCTTTCCTGAATCTTGAGAGAAGAAGATTGAAAATCACTATTTTCTAACGCATTGAGTACATTAATCTTATGGAGTTCTTTGCTAAGAGACTGGCAGAGTGTAACCTCTTCTTCAATTTGACAAATCAGACTGTCTTCTCCCCTTAGGGAACGGGGTACTTTTTTTGGCGCAACCAACCGCCGTTGTTGCTCAAGTTGAGCGTAGACTTCAGAGCGTTTCACCCAGACTTGTTTGCCGTCTACCACTTTCAGCATGATTTCATCTGGGTTTACGCCCATTTTTTCAGCTTGTTCTCTGGCTAATTGCTCATTGAAATTTTTGCCGAGTTGATTTTTTTCATGATCGGGTAAACTCATTCCATCACACCGTTAGGGGAGGTAAGAAAAACACACATTTTTTGAAGTATTATACAATGAAAAGAGAGATAGAGATGACGATCCGGCAAAAAGTTATTTTTGGAGCGCAGGC
>CAZEZQ010000348.1:0-6209 GCA_964516245.1 uncultured bacterium
AATACACCAATTCCCAACACTGTTAAGAGGGTAACCATCTTTCCAACAGTTTGAAGAATGCATGACCAATATAGAAACATAATTTGACTTTCCTTTCGAAAATTTTGTTACATCATACACCTTCTAAATCTCTTTCTGAACTTCCGTCGTCACTCGGTGCCAATCAAGTACATCAATTCGACAGCAAACCGGAATCTTGAAACGCAATACTTAACTTGGCCAGAGTTTGGAAAGGCAATCAGGTCGAATACCAATGGGGCCGCGAATCGGGCTGTGGGTGCGCTTGCTCAACCACGCGGTCCCCAGTGATATATATATATATAACGTTCTTGGCGTAGGCGTTGTCTTCTACACGCGCGCCGTACCGATCAAGGGGAAGACAATCCGAATCATAAGGCCGTCACTGGCAATGGCGGCTAGTGGTCCACGAAAGTTTAGTTGATAAAAACCTTCTTTTTTATTATATTATTAATGATTTGGGCAGATTGTTGGAGTGTGAAATCAGGGGTATGTGTTTTGTTGTCCAGGGCTGGCAAACAAATTGAAATTTATCAAAATTAAAATTTATCACTTGACAAAGTTCATTCCAAATCAGAATGTTATTTTGGTTAAGCGGTTAATGTGTTTTTCAATTGCCTGGCAAACAAGCACGAGGCATACGTGATAAATATATACCCAAATAGTTCCAAACCTTCTTGTAGTATATTCCTAATCCAATAACTATCTTCAGTATCAATTGCGTGTCTCCATATCATAGACCTGCTTCCAAAAGATTGACCAAAAATGAGCACTACCAGCAAACCAAATGACATGTAGTAATAAGGTTTTGTATAAATAAAATCAGCCAGGGGTTTAACGATTGTATCCCGGCAAAATATAAAGACATAAGCGATTGCAGCCACAGCAAAAAAAATTGCTGGCCATACCCAACAGCCAGAGCAAATTTTATCCAATATTCCATCCAACTCTCTCATCAGCATGCTGCTAAAAAAACCAGCAATAAGTAAAAGAAATCCCCGGGAATGAGCGTATCGCCAAACACTATGGAAAAAAATCAACGTAGATATTAAAAGCAAAATTTCTTGCGTTGCTTCAGTCAATGAGAATTCTCCAACCCTATAACTTACAAATTTAATATCGATAATAACGATCAAGGGTACCCCAAGCGTCAATAATACAAGAACCAAAAACTCTACAATTCCATTAACAATTATATTTTCAGACCGTGGCATTTTATTCCTCCAAAAATCAAATCAAAGTATTCCAAATACAAATTAATATTAAAAAAATACAACCTTTAATTCATGGCTGAGTGGCAAAGGGCATTACGTCTTGAAAATTCATGGCGGATAGTCGTCTGAGATGACGTCCGCGGTAAAGTCTAGCCAACAGCCGCCCGCCAAGGCGCGTTTTCAACGTATCGAGTCTTGCGTAGTGTTCGGCGACGAGCACTGCGAAGCGTAGACAGAAAGAGAGTAGGCCGTAACGCAAATGATGAGAATTTAGCCCCGAAATGCGCGCCGTTGAAGCCGTAGACCTGTATTGCCTTGCAGGGAATACAGAATCCACTCTCCCGCCCGGGTGGGTAAGGTCAAACACGTCCTAGTAAGACGAGGATGATCTGAAGGCGGGCCGCAAGTCAGGCCAACTGATAGTACTTGGTGCCGGTGTTGGCAGATCCTATTACCCGCGCCGGACACCTTGAATTCCTGAAATCAAATTTCCTATCAGTCTACCCCGCCATCGTGATCTGCCAACGTATACTTTCCGTTAACGATATCTTTCCAGTGCTCGATAACCGTTTTGCCGCCCTGCTTGGAGATGTTGTCGAGCTTGCCGTACCAGACATTGCCATTGGGGTCTGAGCCTACCTCCCTTCCATTGTTTTTCGCGCTTCCCCTCTTGCGGTTTGCTTCGGGCAAATAACCGTGGACGAAACCCAGCATGTACGAAGGATCGTAAGAGCCGCATTCGACACGCGACTGTCCCCGTGCTACAAGGTCTATCATGTGGTTTCGCAGATTGCCGAGCGATTTATCGAACTTGGTCCGCCACCAGTTCATACTTGTTTTTTCGTCCGTGTTCACATAAATATGCACCCCCCCATTCGAAGGGCCGGGAAAATCACACGTGTCATTTTTCTTGTCGCCTCCCGGCGTTCGGCATATATCGTCACCAAAAACCACATTCAATTTTGAACTGACCACAACCTGATAAGCCTTGGGGTCTTTATCAAAGTGGCCGTCGCCAGCGCCATTGTTGATATGCGTAATTCTTTCAGTGGCTGATTGCAGAACCCTGACATTTTTCAAAGCATCACTGTTATTCAAAATGAGAACCATGTCGGCAATCGGAACCATGCAATCGCCACTCATAATAATCAGCTCATCACCCGGCGATGCCTCTCACGCTAAATCGGCAAGCTTTTTACCCATTTCCGAATTGGCCGCCGGAAGAGAAAGCGGGTCTCTGCGGGTCGTTCTGCTGGAGTAAAGAACGTGTGATTTACTGACTCCACTCAGAGTCTTGGAGGGAACATTCTTGAGACCGTCTTTTCTGGCCAGTTCAAGAAACTCTTCGGATTCACGGTAACGGAATTTGTCGTCTTCCTTGGCAGCCTTTATCCCCCATGCCACCAGGTTGATGAGCCCTTTGTCGGCCAGGCGTAGAATGGCAACGGCATCGGCCACATCACCCCACCCGCCGTTGACACAGGCAAAATCGTACGGACGGCTGTTCATGTCGGGTATGTAACCGAAAACAGGCGCATTATGCGCGAATATGAGGATGAGGAACAATGTTGTGAACTTTTTCATAAATCTCTCCTATGATAAGTGTCTACTCCACAAAACTTTTTTTTAATTTCGTGGCCTAAATTAACATGTGTTATACCTGTGGAGTTCTCCAGAGAGCCCCTCGGAGAGGAGTTTGACTTGGCACGGCGTTATGTGTAGCATATAAAAAGACAATCCAAAAGAACGTTTCTCTTGTACTTTGGGCATTACCAACTATCCTATTAGGACGTTTAGTAAGTCAACCATTTGAAATTGTTATTAATAAATTCAGTAAGAAATGAGGAAAAATTTCATGAATGCAAAATCATACCTCTATTTGTTCATTTTCGTGTTACTGTTTATCAGCTCTGGGGTTGATGCCAAAGAAATCGCCTACATACATGGTGATGTATCGGCGGATGGCGACATTCCATCTGGTTCAGAAGCGCCTTTTCATCAAATGCTTTTAACCGATACCGGTAGTCGTGGGTGTTCGATTTTCAAAGAAATGGTGGAATCAAAAGGACATACCATTACCCAATACTATGACGCAGAGACCGAACTCACCCCCGAGTACCTAAATCAATTCGATCTCATTATTTTTGGTCTTCATCAGAAAAAATGGTCGGAAAAAGAAAAAAATGCATTAGACAATTGGATCTGGGCAGGCGGCTCAATCTACATATACAGCGACTCCGCGGTGGGAGGCCTACATAGTAAGGTCGGAGCCCAAAACCCTGTTGGTCAGTCAGTTGTCAACAATATTATTGCGCAATATGGAATGCAGGTTACCGTCGACCAGGCTAATGGTGTCAAAGCGTATCAGGCCGGTCCGGGAGCTGACCATCCGATAGTTTCGGGTAGACCTGTTTGGGAAGGAGAAGGTGTTTCGCCCATCGCTATTGACAAGGATAGCGGTGCAAAGGCTCTTATTCCTTACAAAAATGATTCTGATTATAAAGTCAGCGGCAACCCTGATATCAATCATAAAGATAATATTACTATTGAAAATCCTGTGTGGGCGGCATTGGCATTGCAAAGTGTTGGAAAAGGCCATGTAATCGTGGGTTTTGATCGTCAGCCGATGTGGAACGATGGTGAAGGTTCTGATATAGAAAAAAGAGATAACAAAGAAATCTTAAGCAGAATAATTGATTTCACAACAGCTGAGTCTTCCGGCGTCAACTAGAGTTCTGTCGTTTCCTTTACCGAACCGAAGGACCACGCGTGTGTGCTTAGGCAAAAACGGCATTTACCCTTGGCGCCCGCGCTTGATTTAAAGTGAATAGGATGACTACCTACTTATCTGAAACCGAGGGCGGCTCGATGAGCGGGGCTAAGGGTTGTAACGGCTTGCCGCCGCCACCCATATTTGCGGGGCCATTGTTTGTGACAATATGCAATTCACGAAAGATCTTGATCATATCTCGATACCACGGATTTCCAGTTTTGTCTTTGGTTACCATGCTATATCCCCAATCTTTTTCGAATTGAATTGGAACACAGCCGTCCGGACCATCTTCTGCAGCGATCATACAACGCGCCCAAGGGACGCCTTCCACTTGATAGGCGCCATAGTTTTGCAAGGTCCATGCGATTTTTTTGCCCGGCTCGGTCTCCAATCCAAACTCGTCAATATTCACGCTTGGTGGAATAGCCCTTAAACAACCGATTTTGGCTTCCGGTTCATCTCCCCTATATTTGTCTTTGGCGTTTGAATCGTGTTTTTTTGCCGGCCAACGATATCCAGTGCTGGTTTCATGATCATAATAGAGATAGCGCCTGCCAGGAAAAGAGATTTTCAAAACATGGCGGATTGGCCCGCTTCCAGGTGATAATTCTCCCACTCGGATCGCCCCGCCGAGACTGCTCAATCCAGACCCCCCATGCATTCCGTACATTCCATCGCTATATAAATCTACATCGTCTGTACGTAAAATATTCGAACCCGATTTTCTCAGTCCCGTAGTTGCGTAACCATTCTTGCAGACTTGAAACGGCTGAGTTTGTACTATGGTTCTGCCATCTCGTCTGAGAATAGCGCCGGGATTGTTTGGCTGCTTCCCGAAATTGGTTGTGGTGTATGTGATGGGAATGGGCAATTTCAAATGGACTGTATTATCGTGCTGCATACATCGACTGGTTGGGGTAACGTCACTACCCCAGCGTTGGCCGGTACCGTAAACATTCATGAGTGAAGCGTTGGGTGTCATGATTATGATATCCAGATCGACCATGATTCCATCGATATGATCTGGATGAATCGGCTGAGGTTTGTATTTTGCCTCGCTTCCAATAGGCATATTCCAAATGGAATCTTGAGCAAACGGCCATTTGTATGGATCGCGTGAAGTGGGAAACGTATCGTTAGCGGATACAGCAAATCCTTGAATTAGTATAATAATCAACAAACCAAATGATTGAAACTTAAATATCATTCTTGAACGCTTTCTACTTTATTTGGAATTGCGATGGTATGCAAAATAGTTATTGAAGTTGCAAGACCAAAGCCTCTCTTGCTGGAACGTTTACTGTAAAAGATTCTTCATGGGTTACGGATGCCTTATCCCCAACAAGAACTTTATAGTTTTCGAACTCTCCCCATTTTGGCGCGGGCGTGAGTTCGGTTTGAATATCATCTCTCGCAGAATTTACAATCCACATAAACGTAGAATCACCGTTCGTTTGAAGACGCGCAACGATTCGTAAGTCACTGCTGCGAATGTGCTGTGTTTTCCCCGCCCACTTTAATAGCTTCGCAAAGAATTGTTTGGTTTCTTTATCTTGCGTCCGATTGTAAGCATATCCTGGGAATGTTCCGATCAAGCGCGTTCGGCCTTCGCCAAAAGAATTATCAACCATCGCGATTCGACCGTCTTCGTAAGTGCCGATGGCTTTACCAGACGTAGGAGTATAGGCTTGCATATAGAGAGCACCGCGAACGTGAAACTTGTCTTATCGAGTAACAGAATCTATACTTGCTTGGAATAAATAGGGGTTCACTTCTTCGAGGCTCGACTCCGAATCTCCCAAGATATAGTTATCCCCATAAATCACATAAGGGTCTTGAGGCAATATTGATGGATTGCCATGATAAATGCCTGCTTTCCACATCATCCAGGTGCTCATGTTTTCGTGGTTTGGGCCATCGTCAGAAAAAACCAAATCTCCATTGTGGTAAAGACGCATAAAGCCGCCACCAGGGGTGTCTTCTTTCGCCCATTTGACATGGAACGCCCAGTGCACCCATTGGCCTTTGTCTTCAGGGGCACTGATACCTTCTATTGTCGCGCCTTTTTTTACCCGATCGGGCCCCCCATAATTCCAACTGACGCCATACTTCCCATCATCATGAATATTCAATGTCATTGGATGCCCCCGTGCCCAATCCGGAATTCTGCCTCCCCGGTGCCATTGCGTAATAATATCGTTCCC
>CAZEZQ010000349.1:0-3709 GCA_964516245.1 uncultured bacterium
CCAGACTCATGGGACTTTGATTGCCTACATCAACGGTGACCGGCTTGAAATTCGCGATCACCGCACTGAGGGCACCCAAGTGTGGCGCAACACCACTGCGCCGCTCACTGGCTCGTGGCGTGAAGGCGAACTGATTACACTTTTGCTTTCATTTGATGATGACGGCCCCAACGGTTCGGTGGCCGCTGTGGTATCTGGCGCCCGGTCTGCTACTCTCCCCAAGACTGAACTCGACCGCGGCAAGCCCGATGAACTCACCAACCAGCCGCACATTCGCGGCAAGGGTTATTTCGGCTTCGCTGTTGATGGCCCCGGAGAGGTAGAGGTTCTCGATTTCGAAGTCGCCCCTGGCGAGAATGAGGAAATTACTGAAGGGCTTGAAGCCTACACCCGGCCTTGCGAGTGGTGCATCGTCAAAGAGAATACCAATAATTATACCAACATCACCTTCGCTCTGCGCGAAGCCTTTCAAACCCATGTGCGCATTCACACCAACGAAGGTTGGTCAGAGCCGCAATCCATCCCCGCCACCAACCACGAACGTGAGGGCGGCCACACCATGTATACCTACAAAATCCGCTGGGAAGGCGAGCGGCCCGACCGCTACCGTTTGTTAAAAGGTGAACAAATTATTTTCGAAGGCCGTATTCCCCCCTTTAACCAGGGCTGGCAAGATGGCCGCGATATGATTGGCATCGCTGTGGGCGGCAACGAGGTGTGGCGTTACAAGCAGCAAGACCAGTTGAACTGGTTTGATCACATCCTTACCCAGAATTCATGGCAGGGCGAGCCCGAAGCCTTTGGCCCGCTCTCCAACAACCTGGGCGACACCGGCACCGAATTTATTCAATATCAGGGTATCGATCACACTTGGCCCGATTTCATCTTTGGCGGCGATGACTATCCCGGTTATCCTGACAACCCCATACTCACGTTGAGCGAGATTGATTACCAACAGCGAATTTGGGATGTCTTCGCTAGCTCCGATTCGCTGCGCGAGCTGCATGGCAATCTCCCCTCCGCCTTCAAGGGCGGCGATCATGAATTCGCTAACTCGAGCTATTTGCAGCCGGGCGGCCATCGTGGTTATATGTATCCCGACTACATCAAAAACGCCTATCGCGCGGTTTCGCTCGAAGGCCATACGCCGATTCATCCTGAAGAGATATCGTATATTTCCAAACCGGTCCCCGGGTGGATCGAAGTCTTCCACATGGTTACCCGATTTAATCAAACGGTTTCGATTGTCGACCGCATGTTCCCCAAGTTTGTGCAGCGAACCCGTGAGCAATCGCCTTCGGGACTGTATGTGATGGAGCAACTGGAAGAATGGGCGCGCACCTCACCGGCCCCGTTTAAGATTGTGCACAACGATCATCCGCTAGGAGACATTCGTGATGTCAGCGCCAAGGAAAGCTACCGGCTTTACCCCTGGGAGCGCGGGGCCATGATTCGGTTGATGGCCGATTGTGGATTGATCTATGCTATGGGTGATGAGCACAATCTGCGGCTGACCCGCTACACCGATTTCAGCAACGCCGAACCGAAAGACCCACGCATCACTCCACTTGATGATGTGAGCATTTACGAACTGGGCATCTCCAACCTATCGGGCGAATGGTTCCGCCATGTTCGCGAAGATCAACCCTCTGTCGATGGGTTTGAATATGAGGTGCTCTATCAATCAGTGCCCAAGACTGAAAAGCTGGTGCATGGTTATCAGGTGCGCAATGGATATACGGTGTTACGTTTTCACAAAGACGAACGCACCTTCACTTTCGAAATCTGGCAGCGGCATGATGAAGAGCAAAATTTCCGCGCCAAAGATCCGCGTGAAGAAGAACCCAACTTTCGTTATACCATCGACCCCAAAGACATCTTTTGGGATACTTCACATCTTGACAATATCGATCTCACCGAGCATGGCCTATCTGAAAGCGAAGCAGCCAACGCTCCCTTCTGGCTCGAGACACCCGATGGCAAAGCGCTCTATGCCAACCGCGCTGATGCAAAGGGTATGATCAAAAATTTCCCTGTGCCCGGTTTGGGGACAGATGTGGAGTTGGTGGTGCGATTGGAGAGTGGGAAGAAAATCAATGTAAACACGAGATAGCCGCAAGGAATCAATTTACGATTAAAAGTTTTGAACAATATGAGAGTATGAGGGAGACGCCCCCCTTATTAAGGGGGGGAGGGGATCAGCTTTTCGGAGTCCTCAAATCTCCCCGACGCCTTCGCTTACTAAAGTGGGCGAAACAACGCAACCTAGAGTGACGGATCGCACTATCCATATATTTCTTAACAATTGGGTATCCACATGAAAATAGCAATTCCATTTCTCCTCATCGCATCTTTCTTATTCACATCTCAGTTCTCACGCGCCCAAGAACCAGGCCCTTGGAATGACGCTTCCATCAGCTGGCCGGAATTCAAACAGAGCATTACATTAAAATCTCTCATGACTGATCTGGCGACTTTCACCTTGGCGGTGAAGCACTTTTTGGAGGATCATGAGCGCTTGCCCTACCATCACTTTCATGTCAATCAAGATACACTGAAGTACACAAAAGAAAACCAAATCGCGATGACCAATCCTGCTTTCCCCACACGAAACATCTTTAACTCTAAACCGTTTAACCAAGAATTTCAGTTTTTGATCGAAACGGGCTATTTGCAAGAATTCCCAGACGCTTTGAAATGGCGAAATCTACCGACGAGACGGCTTCGATATCAACATCCCAACACAGTTGTGTTTGTAGATGGCAAAGCCACCCAATTCAAAACTAGTCATTTCGCAATTTTTTATCATTGGCCACACGCCGATGAAGAGTCGGAAAAAGCGTTTCAATCCAAATGGTTTGAAAATAATTACCCCGCAAAAGCCATTCAATCGGCACCCCCTGAAGAATGCCTTGTTGGTGTAAAACCTGACGCTATGTATGATCCAGAAAAAGGTAAAACAAGCGCTGGATTCGTTTACGTAGACATCTGCGGAGAACATTCAGAAATTGGAGATTTGCAGATCGAAGTCTTGGAAACCTTGAAAGCGAAATAATATAGGGGCGCGTTACGGCGCGTCCCTACTAGTTTTTACTTCACTGGTTTCACCACCACATCATCAAACCATGTTGCTGCATCGGCTTTGGTTCACAGGCCGATCATGCCGGGGTCTTGGAAGGTATTGTCTTCCACCTACATTGAATATTTTCCATCGATCGAAGCGGTGATTTATTTCATTCCGCATACGCACCGTTCTTTTGATTCCGACAATCAGATTCTATCTATATTTCTTTTTCAAAATTCTCATCACACACTTCAACATCCTCATCATCTTCCATCGTAATTTTGATTCCACCAATTGTTTCGGAAACTTTATTAAAAACCAATGCAAAAATAGCACCGCTACACAATCCAAGAATCACACAAAATAAAAGAAGCCATATCATTCCACCAAAAGCGATATCCATAGGAGCCACCGGTGATATCACTATTCTGATAAGCATCAAAGTTAAACAAATAGCAAATGACGCCAATCCAAAAATTTTTGAAAACGATGCAACGTCCAATTCTATTACTACTTTGGTATTTGCTGCCATTGTGAAACTCTCCTATTTCTTGTCTTAAAAACTTGAAATTTCGTATCTCTTTAGCACTATAAAAGCATTTTATATTGTACCATTTTTAGGGCTTGGGTTCGTTTTTTCTATCA
>CAZEZQ010000349.1:3719-6198 GCA_964516245.1 uncultured bacterium
TGGATACTAAATTTCACAGATTAATCCGCCCTCTGGTGCGCATAAAAACATCCACGATAATGGTGATGCCGTTGGAAGCATCTAATGGAATCCCCTGCAGCGAACGGTCCGGCAGCATTCCCGATACAGCGCGCAATCCCAATCTTAGGAGGGGAATTACTTCATTCGCTGACCCATTATAAAAAAATTTTTATAACTTGAACTTCATTCATAAAAGCCATTATACAATTTCTGGGATTACAAAGGGGTGGCGGTAGTTTCTTGACAACATGGCATTGGCTTCTTCATCTCCGATATAGTGTTCTGCTTTTGGGTCAAACTGCAATTTGCGGCCAAGGCGGTAGGAGGTATTGGCCATGTGGACCAACGCGCAACTGTAATGGCCCTCGGTAATATCTCCTACCAATTTGGAGCGGTCGTTGGCTCGGATGGCGTCTACAAAATTTTGAAACATATTGCCTTTGCCCCCGCCTGAGGGGCCCGGTTCTCTTTTTTTGCCCATGAAGGTTTTCCAATTGCCGCCGAGATCGATTACCATATAGCCTTCAGAACCGTAGAAAAGATTGCCGATTGTGTTGTCAGGCCCTTCGCCAATTCCCCCTTCGTGGTTGGTGATCCAATGCCGCACTTCAAATTGGAGGATTTTCTTTTTGTCGCCGCCAGCATCCGGGTTGGGGAATTCAAATATCGCCATTAGTGTGTTTGGAGTTTCCTGGTCGTCATCGAACATAAAATGGCCGCCAACGGATACAACAGAAGTGGGATAAGTCACTCCAAGCCCCCATCGCGCGATATCCATCTGATGCGCTCCTTGGTTGCCGATATCCCCATTGCCGTATTCCCAATGCCAATGCCATTCGTAATGAAAGCGGTTGCGTGTGAAGGGCCGTTTCGGCGCCGGACCGAGCCATAGATCGTAATGCACTCCCTCTGGAACCGGTTCTACCGGCGTTTTCCCGATGGAATCCCGCCATTTGTAACACAGGCCTTTGGCCATATAGACTTCGCCCAAACCGCCATTGCGCATGAACTCAACAGCGGATTGAAAGCCGGGAAACGTCCGCCTTTCGGCGTGATGTTGAATTAAGGTGTTGTATTTGCGTGAGGCCGCGATTAATTGTTTCCCTTCAAAAAAATTGTGCGTGCCGGGTTTTTCTAACGCTGCGTGTTTTCCCGCTTGAGCAGCCCAATATCCTGCGAGAGCATGCCAGTGGTTTGGGGTGGCTACGCTGATGGCATCGATGGTTGGGTCTTCTAACAGTTTGCGGATATCGTAGTAGGTCTTGGGTTTGGGGTGTCCATTTTCTTCCAACCACTTTAAACGTTCGCCATACAGGTTTTCATCCACATCGCATAGTGCGGCGACTTCAACATTCTTTAATCCAGAATTGGCTCGAATATGTCCGAATCCCATCCCCCGGATGCCAACCACTCCAATGCGAACCCGGTCGTTGGCCCCTTGAATGCTGGCGAATGAAGTATTTTTTTTGCTGATGGCAAAACCGGCTCCCACTGTTCCAGCTGTCATCATTTTCATCATATCCCGTCGTGAATGTTGATTTTTTGAATTCATAAAAAAACTCCCCGTTTTGGATTTCATCGATTGCTTGCTTATCGAACTTGTCTATCCAATGACAATAACAGCATTTTCTCAGAATTTGGATTTCAATGCAATGTGACTTTTGGATATTGGTATTTTGGATGATCTCGTGAATAAGGGAAGATCAAGATGGGCAATTGAGATGAATGGGTAAGAGATTAAATGAGGTTATGTGGTTGATGTGGATTTGGTGAGTAGAAAAAATTATATCGGTTTTTCAAAATTTTACTTGACAGTTAATTCTTTAGCGAATTATTGTTTATTTAGACTAAAAGTTGTCGACGAGCAGAGGAGTACAATCATGAACAATTGTACATTGAAAAAGGGTGAGTATAACTTGAACCTTAGAACGGTTGAAGCGCTGTTGCGTATAAAAAATATCTGCGAAGAAGAGGTTTACGATCAATATCAATTAAGAGACCGAAATCTTCGAATTCTAATGGAGATAAATGACGTTCTTGATTTTGCAAAAAACGATCAACATGTATCAATATAAAATTCAAGAACCTGCATAAATAACAAACCTTCTTTATTTCTATCGCATCGTTTACCACACCATGAATTCTCTTTTATCGAACCTTCTTCTTTAGAATAGTGTTTCGTATAATCAACTCTCCTATGGAACATTTCACATAAGTTCTGAGATTTGAATTGGTAATGCATACTAATTACGTAAATCAGAAGTCGTTCAATCAAACCGGCTTGGCAGGAGCACGCCACGGCGCATTTTCAACCTCGCCCTCCTCGTGTGAAACACTTTGGTTTATTGAGTAAGCCCCCTCACCCTATCCCTTTATAGTAACATGGACGTCCAATACGCATTATATGTTGTTGCAGGCGAGGACGCTCACCAAGGCGCGTCTATGACCTGCGCTCCAA
>CAZEZQ010000350.1:0-6188 GCA_964516245.1 uncultured bacterium
TAAGGGATTTTGCTGTTAGGAGGGCGAGGCTCCTGCCGAGCCGGTCTCTTGTTTGGGCAAATTTCAACAAACATAATTTTATGACGATCCGGCAAAAAGTTATTTTTGGAGCGCAGGTCATAGACGCGCCTTGGTGGGCGTCCTCGCCTGCAACTACATATAGAGCAGGCGGGACGCCTGCGCTCCAAGATGTGGTACAATAAAATGTTGGATTTTACTTTTTGCCGGATCGTCTTTTATAATTCGTTCTTAAGTTAATGACATTGGGTTAGAGGCGGGTGGCAAGGGCAAGCGTTGTATGTCTGCCCTTGCACAACGTATCCACCACAAATGGTGCTATTATTCAAAATCCCCTTCAAACCAAATAGGCGACGACCAAGCCCGATGCCCATCCTCCTGCTCTAAGAACACATACACATAATGCTTGCCCTCAATACCCAGATCTTCCTCAAGTGAAATCTGGCTTTGATTGGGATTGATGGTCTTGTAAATCTCCCCATCAACAACAAACTGGATCGTTTTAATCGGCGCAGTACCTTTGGCCTCAATGGTGATTGGGGGCATGGTCTCCGCTTCAACAATCTCACCCATCCAATGCTCCCCGGCCCGAACCAGCAAGCTGATCTTCGCCGTCGCGCCGAAGGTGCGGCGATGTTGCAAAGCATGAAAAATCGACTGCCGGTTTCGTTCTTCCGCCCAAACACAAGCATAACTGCCACTAGTTGACATGTGGTCGCTGCTTGCGATAAAACCGATGTGATACCCTTTGGCAAGTCCCTCATGGGCATGGTCTTCGATCGATTGGGTACGGCACCCTTGAAAAATTTCCATCAACGGCCTTCGGATATCATCCTGATACTTCCATGTATCCCGGCGAATCGGCTGATGCGGAATCGTGATAATCTCCGAACCGAATTCATGCCAAAATTCCGGCACCGGATACGTATGGGGACGCAGGATATCCCCATCCAAAGAAACCACATTGTGATCCGCCGTGTTTCCGTGGCTTCGTTCAAATGCGTAATAAGGAAAAAACTTCGAAAGTAGATGATGCCGGTTCACCTCTTTTCGGTTTCGCCACCACAACTGGCTTAGATGGTCTCCCAAGGCAATATCACGGGAATGATCGGTGATCCCAAGAAAATCCAACTCAGCCGCATCGATCGCATAGCGGTAGGCATCTTCAATGCTCCCATCCAGTGGTACCCGGCAGAGGGAGAGATCGGTATGGCGGTGCAAATCCCCGTAAAACAGCTGATAGGTTTCACCATTCACCTCTACTGTTTCGTTAGTCTGTTTTACTGCTATTTGCCTTATTTTTGATGACAAAGGTGAAGGCGAAGTAAGCAAAGCTTTTCCTGGAGCCTTACCAATAGTAGAAGCATCGATCATGGCCCAGGCAATCCCTCTTTCTCTTTGGTCCTGACTGGCTCGGCGATCTGTTCTTCCAATCGACCACACCGCCGCCATGCCATCTTGATGGGGAGCAACTCGCAAGCGCTGCATTCCATCACCTTGAATGTAGTCAACCCCATACAATTTTGACCATCCCTGATTGCTTAAACATCTCGCATACACTTTGAATCCATCTTCAATATGCGAACGGTACATGATATCGGGGATCCCCATCCAGGGCGCATAATAATGGCGATACATCACCCAAATTCTTCCCGACGAGTCACGGCACAATTGAGCCCGTTCGTAAAATGCTCCCATGCGGTCAACATGGTTTGGACGGTTTTCCCGCTGAAGCGCCTGTTCAATAGAAGGCATGGGCAATGGTTCAATAAGCGAATTTTGCTGCAATGTTCCTGATTCATTCGGCGCGATGCTCAATATGCGTAAACTTCGAAATGTATGCAGAGGGCCTTTTTTTTGATCCATTTCATAATATCCTCGGGGCTCTCCCCTGCCCTGGCGCGAATAATAGTGTTTCCCCCAATTTTCACTACCCTCTTCATAAGCCACCCAAACCCGGTTTCTCTCTCCTTCAACCACTTGGGCACGGCCTTCAAAAGCAGCAGTGGAAGCCAAATCGGCAATCTCTCCCCAGGCTCCCTCTTGCCATCGGCGGTATCGGACATTAAAACTCTCGCCATCATAAACATCCCACACCACATGAATCTGATTGCCCTCGGTTACGGCAACATCAGGCTGCCAATCATCCGCTTCTGGTGTGCTGACCCGTTGAATGAAATGTTGAGAATTGGGTTGCACACGACGGGCCAATATATCAAATTGCCCTTTGTAACCGCTTTGCCAAACCAACCACAATCCTCCCTCTGAATCCGCGGCAATTTGGTGATTGATATCCGGATCGTTGCTTTCGCTGATCCGCTTTTCTTTGAGTAAGGCCTGCTTCTCTCGGTCGTATTGGTGAAGATATATGTCCCAATGGCCTTCAACCTCTTTTTCATAACTGAGCCACATCCGTTGACTGGCATCGACCGTCAAGGTGGGATTCTTGTATTGCCCCGGGTAAGGGGTGACCTCTGTTTGATGAATCCATTCATCCCCATCCCGCAAACCCATCCATATCCGGTCGCCTTCGCCAGGAGTGAATTTCAACCAGGCAAACCACACTCCCTCCCTGGTAGAAACCACATCCCCCTCATACACCATTGGATCGTCAAACGTATGTGTGGATACAGCCTGATCGGCTGAATCATAGAGAAACTCAGCCGAGATCTCTTGCGCATGGCATGTTCCCATCCAATGGTAGGTTATTGTTATCAACAAAAAGAAAATCAAAAATTGGCCAATCGATTTAAAATGAACCATAGCACTCTCCAGCATTTCTTATTTTTGGAACCCCCCATTCTAAAAACATTTTCTTGAAATGCAATTCAGGTGGCGTTTTCTAAACGCTCCAATTATTCTTCAATATTTCTGATTTTTTACGCGCTCAAGAAACTCCATCCCTAATTTCCTCTATGTGCAGCAATTTTGTTACTAATGGAATGGAAAAAGCAGGCGAAGTATGGGAATTGGCTTGGAAAGGATAAAATTTTTCAGATCAGAGATTTCTGTCTCATTCAAGATTGCCTAACTTGTCACTTATGCCTGAATCCCTTCTGATACCAATCCATAAATGCCGAAGCGGCTCCAACCAAGACACTGGTGCTCACCAGAAGAAACAAAAACATCCCCAGTTCATACATCCCTTCGACGATTGGACTGATCAATGCCACACCGACTAATCCGGCATACCCCCAAAATGCCATATTCCCGCAAAATCGAGTTAGAAACGATTTTCGGGTACCCCGGCCAGGAATCAATCGTAAACCCGGCCGCCCGTATCCACAGTATGGGCAAAATACAGCTGAATTTGAAACCCCTTTTCGGCATTCTGGACATTGAATAAGCGCCATAATAATTCATCTCCCTCATGCAATATCACACACCAATTCTCCAACAAATCATACACCAAACTAGTTTCAATGAATATGTTACAACCAAATCCAATTCCATCAAACAGTGAATTCTCTATCGTCCAAAATAAACGGCATGCACAAAACGTACAAATACTATATCGAAACCATATTCCATCCTATTTCAACTATGGTTCTATTTTTTCCTGGCAATCCAGCAAAAAGTCTAACCAAAGATATTTGAAATTTTGTAAAATCAATATCCACTGGAGGGCGAATCTCCTGATGAGCCCCTTGAACGAGAAACCGGCTCGGTGCGTTCCTCGCCCTGCCCAGAAACTCATTACCCATTGATTTAATTATACTATTTGCCCAATCATCATTCCTATTAGCCAACTATAAGTTAATTACAAGTTTTCATGGAAACAATCTTGGCGAGAAATCAACCAGATGAACGATAAAACGCTTAATAATTCCAGTAAAATAATTACAGCACGATCTCCAAAACGTATTTCAATTCTTACGAACACATGTTGCCCCCTTATGAAGTCTTATATCTCATCGATCATAAAGCAACGATAATTAATAATGTTTCCATTTTCTTTTTAAAAATACATGCATGTTTTTAATATAAAATAACCTGAAAACAAAAATAATTGAAATTTCGAAATGAATATATGCAGGGGACACCCTGCAACGTGCTCCTACATTGATAGACATTCTCTCACATGTCACACGTTAGAATCTAGTACAACATAATATGGCATAATTCAATTTATACTAATAAAAAGTTAAGAGGATAGATAGAGCTGGCTTCATTCTTTCAGAGTTGATATCTTTTTAAGGGGGCATTCAAGCCTTTGGTTATCAAAACAAAATGGGTTACCTACAATCAAAATTTCAAATACAATAAGAATAGTGCCCTGTTAATGATGAATCGATGGCTTATCCATTGTTCAGTCCCCTTTTCAAGGGGAGAGTGAGGATCAAAATCCAACATCTTACATTTGATAAATCGCTAGTTCACCAACTACAAAAATTTTCCTATTTCTTCATGTTTTGAAACGTCTAGTACAAAATTTATGTAGGATTATTTATTCATAAAAAAAATTGTGAAACTCATAAAACAATTATTTTCCTTTGTTAGCAAATTCACTAGTAAACTGTTCATAAAAACGAACCGGATCGTCCTTTAACTTTTGAAATGTTATTTGCGGTGTCGAAATAGTCTTGCTTGCTTCCTATAGAAATTTTTTTTAATTTTTTTTAGAAAATTCGTCTTTCTTGTATTCAATTTTCTCGTATATTATCGATACTTTGAACCAGATTTTCAGAATCTATCCCAGTATAATATCTAGCAAGCCTATTAAGTGAAAACGTATATTGATAACTTTCTACTGAATGATAAAAACTATAGGATAATAAGTTTTTTTTAATTATTTGGGAGAAAAATTTCAGATTGTTGTGAGATTCAATTAACAAAACCCACTGATCTGTATAAATTTATAAAGGTGCACAAGAATATGGCCAATTTCACAGCAAAAGAAAGATTCCCCACTTGAGGTTTTCAATAAAATGGCTTTTATTCATCCTACTCACTCCATCTCTCATTAGCAACAAAGATAATCTACAACCACGACCTTCGTTATTTAATTTCTTTCAATTATAATTGATTTTTATTTTCTTTGATAATTCATTTCATCTTATTTTCTTCTTCTTTATTGAATATTTTTGTTAAACAATTATCATATAAATTGGATTATAAAAAACAATAAACTATTAATTAATAAATTTATTATATACACATTGTTTATTTTATTTTTGGTTATATCCTTTTTTAATTGTATAATAATCCAGATATCGATTTTAACTATTCGCAATAACAAAAAAACACAATTAACTCGTTTAATTAACTAAATTTTGCGTGGCTTTGTTGTAACTTTATTTGATTTTAGGATTAGAAAATGTAGTTTTTTTGCAGATATATGTAGATATTTATTTCATATATTTGTACTATATCGATTGATTTCGAATGTTTTTTTGTCTATGATTCCACAGCAGAAAAGAGGTTAATAAAATGGAATTACCCAATCTTACACGTCAAGAACTTTTGGTGTACCGAATTATCGCGGAACTTGGACAAGCCGATGTACGCTCTGTACAAAAGTACTTGGAATCGGAACAAAAACTGGAATACAACACGATTCTTACTTTTGCGCGGAAACTGGCGGAAAAAGGTGTTGTCAAACGAGACCGTGTCGGCCGTAAAGACATCTACAGCCCTTTGGTCGCTCCAGAAAAAGTTCTCAAAAAGCTGGTAGAGACATTTATTGGCGGACCGCTCAAAAAGAATCCTGGAGTTTTGATTGATCTTCTTTTCGAAGCCAATCCCAAACTCAATGAAAAAGACCACAGAAAATTAATGTTGCTGGTTGATTCATCAGAGTAAAATTTTCTGTCCAAACAAACTCTTGTGATTCTGAACATACACCTTTGAAATTGGATATCAGGCAGGCTTGCTGTCGAGTAAGCAAGTACACGGCTATCCAAAAACACGCTTTCCGAATGTGCCAGTCACAAAGATTTGTTCGTATAGTCTTCAAAGCATTCGGTGAATGTGGAGGCCAAGTACTACCAATCCGCAGATCAATTAACAAAATGGAACCGCTTCATAAACAGGCCTGTACCTCAACAGAACTCCTGAATGTACCTCTATTGCATAACAATTTTCCAACAAGAACTTATCGTTGAAAAGTTTAATGACGAACCGGCAAAAAGTCTGATCCAGAAAACGACCACCCAATATATAGTAACGTG
>CAZEZQ010000351.1:0-6169 GCA_964516245.1 uncultured bacterium
TGGGGCCTTCGGCCACCCATCGCAGCAAAAAGGTTCGAACATCCGGCTTGAAGAATCCACGCGTGTTGGTGTTGCCGGTTGGGGGGATGGGCCCATGCACCGATTCGCCTTCGGCGATCACAAACTTAAATTGCCCTTCGTAAGTGGTGGTAATGCCCAGCATGGTAATGGGGCCTTCTTTGAGTTTGAACTCGACACTGGCCCCGCTGCCCGGTTTGCCGTGATATTTCAACAAACTGCGCAGCACCGGCCGGCCCTCGGCAATGTTCAGATGGTGTGGGCCGTCGTGCCCCACCAAGACAAAACCTTCGATGAAATCGATTGGATGAAACTCGGCAAAACTGCCGCCAATATCCAAGCGGTCCATGATCATCATGGCGATGCAGTTCTTTAAGTCGAGCTCCCCACACATAGGGAAGCCGGAAGCAATCAGCATCGAATTGCCGACAATAAAGTTGGTCACCATTTGGCGCAGTTCTGAATTGGGCTCGCCTTCATAATAATAGGCCAAACCATTCAGTTGTTTCTCTTGAATGAACTTTTCCAACGCGATAGAGACTTTGGCGGCCATATGCAGATCTTCATCGGTTAATTTGCGGGTGATGGGGTCGGATTTCGGGTCAGGGGTATCGAAAAACTCCAATATCTTCTTGGATTCTTCTTTGATTTCATGTTCTTGCACTTCTTTGAAATGGCGGTAGACATCATGGGGTTCGGTTTGCGCGACGTGGCAGCCGAACCCGGCGGTGAGCATGGTGGGGTCGGTGTGCATATCGAGCATCGATTCAAGCACGTGGCCCATCATGCCGATACGGGCGCGTTTGAGGTCATGCAGCACGTTGGCGATTCGGCAGTAGCCCTCAATCTCTGCGTCGGCTTGAGCGTCGTCTTCTAACGTGCCCAGAACACAATCCGGCACACGTTTTCCCAACCGCACTGCCACTCCCGCAAATTCGGGCACCGAACAAAAATCATCATTGCAAAGTTGCATGTAGGTGGAAGCCTTCGAATAATCCATGGCTTTGAGCGGTTGCAGCGCGATCAAGACGATTGGAATATCAATTTCGCGAATTATGGCACCGAAGGTGCTCGATGTGGCATAGGTCAGCATATCGCAGAAAATGAGATCCAGATCGGCCGCCTTCAATTTGGGCAACAGCTCATAGGCTCCACTCGCATTATCAACAATGCCAAAATCGGTAACGCTTACCTGGTGCTTCTTCAATTTTTGGATGAACTTCTGCTGTTTGGTTTTCAATTCATCCAGCAGACCGTCAAATTGCGGCCAGTAGGCATAGTGCCCCACCCCAAATACACCGATATTCGCTTGTAAGGGGACCCTACGTGGGATACGTTGATTGCTCATGGTCTACCTGTTTCAATTAGAATCTACAAGTATTCTTACTGAATGATGACTATCCAGCAAAAATTCAATTTTGGAGCGCAGGCGTCCTCGCCTGCACTGTATGTAAAAGCAGGCGGGACGCCTGCGTTCCAAGTAAAAGCAGGCGAGACGCCTGCGTTCCAAGTAAAAGCAGGCGAGACGCCTGCGCTCCAAGTAAATGCAGGCGGGACGACTGCGTTCCAAGTAAAAGCAGGCGGGACGACTGCGTTCCAAGTAAAAGCAGGCGGGACGCCTGCGCTCCAAGATATTGTAATATAAATTGCTGGTTTATACTGTTTACCGAAATGTCAATTATGAATGGGAATTATCACACAAGACGTTTGTTTTGCCTACAGGCCAAGAACGATTGGAGCGAGAAGTGTTATTACACTTCTCAGGCGCTCGCATGGTATGAATTTGCTATAAAGCGGATAACATAACAAAATTCTAATTGGAGTGTGCTGCTTGTGGATATCGTGACCTTAAGCATCCTAGCCCTATTTATGGTGTTGTTGATTGCCGTGGGGTATGTGTGTTCGCGCCACCAAAACTCGCTGGATGAATTTTTTCTTGCCGGGCGCAACATCCCCACCTGGGCCGCGGCGGCGGCCATCGTAGCCACCGAAACCAGCGCCATCACTTTCATCGGCGCGCCCGCTATATCGTATGGCGAAGGGGGCGACCTCTCGTTTTTGCAAATCTGCATGGGGTATGTGGTCGCGCGCTTTTTGCTCGCATCATTCTTTCTTCCTAAAATCTTCACTCACGAACTCTTAACCATTTACGAATATCTGGGGGCAGCGTTTGGCGGCCCGGTGCAGCGGGTGGCGCAGAATTTCTTTTTTGTCACCCGAGCGCTGGCTGCGGGAGTAAGACACTATGCCGCCGCCTTGGTGCTATCGGCCATCACGCCTATGGATTTGTATGTCGCCATCTTCGTCACCGGCGCGGTGTCGTTAGCCTATTCATTTCTTGGAGGTCTCTCCGCTATTATCTGGACCGAAGTGCTGCAGCTTGCCGTGATGATTGCCGGTGCTCTCTTGGCGTTTTATTCTCTGTGGGAAGCAATCCCCGGCGGGTTGGAAACCGTGAACGAAGTGGCCCGCACTGCGGGAAAACTCTCTTGGTTTCATTGGGATTGGAGCGGGACGGGCGCATATTCGTTTATCGCTGGATTTATTGGAGGGATGTGTTTGAACCTGGCCTCGCACGGCGCCGATCAAGATTTAGCGCAGCGTCTGCTCTCCTGCCGCAATTTGCGCAGCGCCCAAACCGCGATTGTGGGCAGTGGCATCTTTATCTTCGCGCAGTTTGCCCTGTTTTTGTATATTGGCCTGATGCTGTTTGCCTTTTATCAGGGCGAAGCGCTGGATGATTTGGAAAAAGCCGATCAGATTTTGCCCTATTATGTGATACGCAATATGAGCCCGGTGGCCTCTGCGTTGGTGATCGCGGGCATTTTATCAGCAGCCTTGTCGAGCACCGCTTCGGCCCTCAATTCACTTTCATCGACCGCTATTCGTGACGTGTCGGCCTGGTTGTCGAAAGAAACCATGGCCATGCAACAAATATTATGGCTCTCGCGCGGGCTGACCGTGTTTTGGACGGTGGTCTTGATCTTAATCGCCTTGGTGGCCAGCCAAACCGAATCGATTTTGAACACAGGCTTGAGCATCCCCAGCTACACCTACGGCAGCCTGCTCGCGGCATTCATTCTGGCCATTTTTCTAAAGGTGAGAAATGTTCAATATGTGATCGAAGGCATGTTTTTTGGAGTGATTGCAGTTTTATTAATTGCCAACACCGGTGTGCAATGGACCTGGTATGTGCCCACCGGGCTAGTGTCAGCCTGCGCCTATGTGGTGCTTGGCTCGTGGATGGAAAGAAAACATGAGCATGATTCTGAGTGATTCTTCATAGGTGAACCAGAATACAAGAGAGAGCAAATATCATAACCAGGTGAGATTATTTTCTGATTCTTAACAGCTTCTCAATCTGGGCCCGGGCGGTTTCAGGAAACACGATGGTTAGATTATGCCGGTCGTCTTGCTGCCAGGTTTTGGCGGTTGTGATCAATAGGTCCAAATAGGTCAATACATCATCTTGTTTCATTCTGGGCAAATCCAAATGAATAATAGAAATGTCTTTGTATTCGATCCAATCAAAATGCTGAAAGCACTCCAAAAGAGAATCCCATGTGAATTGAAAATAGCGGGGAATCACTAAATGCAGATAAAGGGCCTTAAACAATTCTCCCTTGCTTAAAATGCCTTCGGGGATGGTTCGCGCAAAGGCTTCGAGCGGTTCGTATAGCCGGGGATTGTCGATAAATTGAAAATATTGAATATCGGGAAGTTTGCCTTCAAACATAATAGATCTCCATATACTGTTATCTTAAAAAGGAGTTTGCCATGTTCCAAGAGCGAATCGATCAATTGGCCAAAACCATCGTGAATTATTCCACCCAGGTAGAGCGGGGAGATTTGGTGTTTATCAACGGGCGTGGATTCGATACGGCAGACCTGGCCCAGGCGGTGCAGCGCGAGACCGTGAAAGCGGGCGGGGTACCCTTTTTGCATTTGCAGGAAGACAGTGCGCTGCGCCAGTTGTTGCTGGACGCGGATGAAGACACCTTCAAAAAACTCGGTGAGTTTGAACTCGAGCAGATGAAACAGTTTCAGGTGTATGTCGGCATTCGGGGGACCGACAACGCGTTTGAACTGGCCGATGTGCCCAAAGAAAAACTGGACTTGTATAACAAATACATCGTGGGGCCGGTGCATATCAATCAGCGGGTCAAACACACGCGCTGGTGTGTGATGCGCTATCCCAACGCGGCCATGAGCCAACTGGCGAAAACCTCGCGGGAAGCCTTCAGTAAATTCTATTACGATGTGTGCTGTCTCGACTACGCCAAAATGAAAGAAGCGGTCAAACCCTTGCAGGATCTAATGGACAAAACCAGCAAGGTTCACATTACCGGGCCGGATACCGATCTTCGTTTTTCAATTGAAAACATTCCATCTGTGCCCTGTGTGGGAGAAATGAACATTCCCGATGGTGAATGTTTTACCGCTCCGGTCCGCGACTCGATCAACGGGAGCATTCGTTTCAATGCCGCATCGGTGCATGAAGGGGTGCAATACGATTCGATCTTTTTGTGCTTTGAGAAAGGCAAAGTGGTGGAGATGGATGCGGGCCGCAATACCGAAAAATTGGAAAAAGTATTGACCCAGGATGAAGGCGCTTCATACGTGGGTGAGTTTGCGCTGGGTTTTAACCCCCATATTTTGCATCCGATGTGCGATACGCTCTTCGATGAAAAAATCGCTGGTTCACTGCACATGGCGATGGGAGCCTGTTATGAAGAAACCCCCAACGGCAACACCTCGACCCTGCATTGGGACATGGTTCATATCCAACGTCCTGAATATGGCGGCGGGGAAGTGTATTTTGATGATCTGTTGATCCGAAAAGATGGGAAATTCATGGCCACTGAGCTAGATGGATTGAATCCTGAAAAATTAGCGTAATGAATAGAAGACGATTCGGCAAAAAGTCTTTTTTGGAGCGCAGGCGTCCTCGCCTGCAACAACATAAAGTGCAGATTAGATGCCCATGTTACTATATATTGTGTGCCTATTTTATGGATCAGACTTTTTGCCGGTTCGTCATAGAAGTGTGCTAAATACTGCAATTGCAACCCATTTTGAGGATTGACTTATTTCTTGATTTACAATTTTTGTAAGATCTCAGCCTTTGAAGTAGATTCCCCTTCCAAGATTGGGAGGGGTTAGGGGAGGGTTGGAAAGACTAAGTTACGCCATCATTTAACCCCCTCCTAACCTCCCCCATTGCATTGGGGGAGGGATAACAACCCTAAACTCTATTGGTTGAAAATTTACTTCACGAGGCTAACCTGTTATTAATTATCAATAACTCCAATTCATCATTGCAAACATTTATTTAGTTTCTAGCAGATTAACTTTGCCGTAAACTTCTTGAAGCGCCAATTGGCATTTTACTGATTTGAGTTGAATGGTGTCAGATGGCAGGTTTGTTTCTGCAAGCAGCCATCTGTTATCCGGTTGGCGGGTGTAATGTTCTACATGACATTTATCTTGCGCGACGAATATGTATTCGCGAAAGGATTCGATTGTACGGTAGTGCTCGAATTTCTCGCCCCGGCCATAATCTTTTGTGGTTTCCGATAAGACTTCTATAATCAATACAGGATTGGTGATTGTATCATTCTTCTCATCATAAAAACTTGGGTTGCCACTTACCACAACTACATCTGGGTAGGTAAATAACGCTGTCTGTGCTGCGGCAACTCTTAGATCGGTTGAATATACTGTGCATGGCTGGTTTTTTAATTGCATACGAATTTCAGACACGATGTTTGTTACAATCAAAACATGATTGGGGCTTGCGCCTGCCATGGGTGCCATTTCTCCCTGAACGTACTGGTGGCGTACATCCGCTTTGCGTTCCCACTCCAAATACTCTTCCGGACGAAGATAGGTTTTTGTTTCCAGAGACATGGAAATACAATGCCTTTCAATAATTTGATACTTTATTTTATTCGATAATTGCTCAATGCGCCAAGGTTCTTAATTTTTTTATAAACTGAATTGTCAACTCACAAAATTTAATATATTGTTAAATTAAATGGATATCTTCACGGCGTGGCCTGATGGGGGGATATCACCCCACTTTCAACCTTGAGGAAACAATATGAAATTGAAATCCTTTGTATTCTCTTTTTTGAAACCAAGAGTAGGG
>CAZEZQ010000352.1:0-4744 GCA_964516245.1 uncultured bacterium
CGTTGGCGCGACAAAGACGCAGGCAAACCGATTGATGCCAGCGGCCAGTTGCCCAATGGCCAACGTTTTGAAGGGCCCGATGAATTGAAAAAGATTCTGTTTAAACAAAAAGACGAGTTCATCCACCATCTAACGGTGAAAATGTTGAGCTATGCAATTGGCCGGGGTTTGTTGATCGAAGACCAATGCACGGTCGATCAAATTGTTGAAGAATTAAAGAAAAACGATTACAAAGCGCGCACGCTGATTTGGGAGATTATCAAGAGCGTACCGTTTCGCTATCGGCCTGCAAATGAGGTGGAGATGGTTGCGAAGAAGTAGGATAATATAATCTCAAGAGTTTATTTACCATAGACGATTCAAAGAGGACAACGATATGTATGAAGGTAAAATACAATCAAATCCAGCCATATTGGCTGGAAAGCCAGTTATAGCGGGTACCCGGATCACCGTTGAACTGATCTTGGAAAAACTCGCGGCGGGTGAAAGTATTGACCAATTGCTTGAGGCTCACCCTCGGCTTACCCGTGAAGGGATTCAGGCGGCGCTGGGATTTGCTGCTGAGGCATTAAAAGCTGATGTAGTATATCCAGTGGAAACAACAGAAGCATGAACTTTTTTGCAGATGAGAGTGTCGATCAGCCAATTATTTCACGGCTACGGGCTGACGGGCATTTGATCGAGGCTGTATCTGAAATGGATCCGGGAATCCAAGACGATGAAGTACTGGAGCGAGCGACAACTCAAGGTTCATTATTATTAACGGCTGATAAAGACTTTGGTGAGTTGATATATCGTCAAAGACTCGCTTCAATGGGTATCGTTTTGATTCGTCTTTCCGGTTTGCCAGCACAGGTTAAAGCAAACATAGTAAGCAAAGCAATACAATATCACGCCGATGAGTTATGGAACGCTTTTTCGGTCATCGAACATAGCCAAGTTCGTATTCGACGACAATTTACATAATATATTGATTTAACCATCATACCAACCGTTAATATGGTGAGTTAGGATGGGTTGGCTGTTCTGACCCATCGATTTTAAATTTCACCTTCAACCAAATTACCTAGAACATCCAACATGTCAGGTGTTGATAACATGGACGTGGAAACATTAAATCTCTTACAAAGACGTATCGCATCGACATCAATCGGTCCATCAACAGCTCGAGGAATGGGGCCCAAGGGCACGATTGAAGCCGCACGTTCATATTTGGCGAGTTTAAACTTATCTAAGTTCACCGTGGAAAGTGAGCCCCAATTTAGGCAAGTACTCAATCGTGTCACAAGGGCGTATGTTAAGAACCTTCCAGAAGGTGGGCAGCACTGGGGTCCCGCGCGAAAATTTTTAAACATCTTCTTACGAGGTGTTGTCTACAACAGGTATTTGTGCCAAGAATATGATCTTTACCAAATCGAACCTTGGCTCGAAGTCCCACTGGATAGTCACGTTGCTAATGGTTTGAGATTAGAGAAAGACGGTGACGATCTTCCTCGTTGGACAACAGTTAAGTGGCTTCAGCCTGCTATTAGTTCAGTCTATCAAGAATTTGCGAACAATATCGCTTCAGAAAAGGGAATATCACGGGTACATCTGGATCTATTTTACTGGCGACGATGAAGGATGAGTCGGTTGTTTTGATCCATTAGTTTTTATAAATTAAAGGAAAAAGTAAACATAATAACGAAATGCAGTGAATATGATGGGTCAAATCAGTTGACCCATTCTACGGGTCTCACATAACGTATACAATTATTGCCAAGATTGAGAATGAAATGAACTTCACCCAGTACTTCCTCCACATCTGGCAACGTGAAGATCGCAAACGAATTCGCCGCGAGTGGTTAGAGCAAGCGATCCACTCGCCAGTACACACTGAGTTGCAGACGGATGGACGACGCCGTCACTGGTACTGGGTGGAAAAAGAACGAAAGTACTTGCGCGTTGTTCTACTCGCAGATGGTGAGACCGTGCACAATGCTTTTTTTGATCTTTCGTTCAAGGAGAAACAGAAATGACCATCAAATACTTCGCTGATACTGATACCGCATTGATCGACTTCGCGCAGCACACCATTGTCGAAACCAAAGAGATCAGTGAAAATATCTATATTGACGTCGATGCAAACGGCAACCTTGTGAGCATGACGATTGAACATGCCAAAGAAAGCGGTGCGTTGGAAGAACTCACTTACAAAGAGCTTGGGACCCGATCAGCATAAGCGTACGCCGAGTGTTTTGTCACCCATTGAGCGCTTAACCTTTAATCAACATGGATGAAGGTAAAAAAAATCGTAACCATTTAGCCATCTGAAAGCATTTTTATTTCGCCCTTATACAGGGCTAGGGGTGTTATGTTTCTTTTTTCCAGGGGCGATTGCCCCTGGCTATCATATGGCGCCCCCGTTGGGGCTGGAAATTTTTTTATTCGGCTAAATGGATACAAAAAATCTACCGAAGCCTTGTGATCGAATCTTCATCACCAGAGACGGAAATCTGGCTGGGAGACGATGAAGGATTCTTTGTGCAAAAGGAAGTCGGCATTCTGGACACAAGTTTGTTAGTAGGCCATTACATCGTCGAGTTTGGCTTGGGCACAACGACTTGCCCAATCCACCTGAATGCCGATGTTCGATATACAGAGGAACAGATTCAGAAGGGGCCGAGTTGTCCGCGGCCTATACCATACATTGAGCCATGATTGTTGAACTGAGATTGAGACTTATTTATCTAGGGAATAGAAATGGCCTCAGATGTCGAAGTCTTTCTGGAAAAACTCACTGAGTTATTTGGTGAGGAGAATGAAATTCATAAAGTCGAGCCATCTGTAGACGGTGGTCGCCCAATATTTGTTTTCTTTTATGAAGACCTGCCTGAAAACGGAATGCTAACTGCGATCACATACGGTCTTTCTGAATCTGACCATCCGGATTGGAAATTGGGGAAACCTGAACTTGTTGTGTCGCTAGATACACAAGACAAAAATTGGGGATTGGTCGCTGGTTTCTTCGCCTCGGAATATCAGGGGGAGAAACCATTTTGTTATGGCGATCTCTTCGTATTGGATTCCCCAATTACAGAAGAGTCCAAAATGGTTGGCTACTTTGTGTTTGCACCGTCGTTTTTAACGCAAGAGCAAGCGACGATTTGTTTGCCTGGAAAGACTGTTTCCCTTGTGGGTATGTATCCTATATATGAAGAAGAAATTGAGTTATATAAACAGATTGGCCTTGAAAAATTCTGGAAATCTGAAGGATTTGACATGTACAATGTTAACAGGTCAATTATTGGAGGTAACGATTCGCAAAAGCGCGTATGAGTGGTAGGATTGATGGGTCAGAACAACCGGCCCATCCAAAAATTCAACGAACACCAATAATTAGATTTTTACTAGTGAATTGTGAGAAAATCACTCTCAGCATTTATCTTCAGTGAAATCAGCATTCGGGGCAGACACTGGGGTCTGCCCCTACATTCAGAAATTTCAAATATGTTTGACTAGATTTCAACGTTCTTACCAGAATTTTGGTTGAAACTGATCGTCATTTAAGATTTTTACGGTATCGCCGCTTTGCGCGATGACATACAATCCTCGTTTGTATGCATATTTGTCGGCGTCTTCGCTGATGACGATGCCGGCCACTGCGCCAATGGCTGTGGCGTCTGAATATCGGGGAAAGAATTCTTTGAATCGGTGAAGCCGTTCAATGTGCTCATTCACATCTTCGACTTTCAACGTGCTTTTCGCTTCGATCAACACCGCATATTCACTCCCAGCGGCGAGCACATCCACTTCCATGCTTTGGCCATTTCGTGACGCTTCGGCTCGGTGATACACTTCTTTGATTTCGATGCCCCGTTCTTGAAACATTCTCTTGGCGGCGGGGACCACCAGGCCTTCAACAAACAAGCCCCATTTGTCTGTCAAATCATGAACTTTTTTATCAGTTGCCTTGATTTGTGCACTCGTTTCTTGAATGACTCGTTCTGTCTCTTTGAAACGCTGATCCAAGCGTTTGTCGGTTTCCGCAAACATTTTCCAAATTTCTCGAAATCCTTGTTCCATTTCTGAATGTGTCATGGGCGTCTCAATCTCTTCAATCTCATGATGATATATAATTATAGCACATTTTGAATCGCTTCAACTTTGTCCTCTCGGTGTTTCAAAAATTCTACAATGGTTTTCTAACTCTTCTTTTTATGATGATCCGGTAAAAAGTCTGTTTTAGGAAACGGCTACACAATAAATAGCATGTACGTATCCAACCCGCACTGTGTATTGTTGCAGGCGAGGACGCCCACCAAGGCGCGTCTATGACCTGCGCTCCAAAGAAGACTTTTTGCTGGAACGTCTTATATAGATTTATGCCTGAGTTGAATGTTGAATTGTTGGTTGCTAATTTATTTGGCGTTTACAGTTGAATAGACAGTCCATGAAAGAGAGTTTAAAGTAGAATATCATTCAAATTGATTCGTGGGTGTGACAAAAATGAAACAGTGGACAAAAATCGAAAACACATTGTCAAATTATACCAAAAGAGAACTTATTGGCTTTCTAAAAGATTTGTATACCCTAAGCGATGAAACAAAATTATTTCTTGAAGCCAAAGTATTAAAAAGTAATGTGTCGTTGGCGAATTATAAGAAAAAAATTAAGAAAGCATTGAATGCAGATCTGGTCAACGGCGATGATATTGAATGGAAAATTGCCGATAAAGCCATTCAAGATTATCGTTTGGCTGCGG
>CAZEZQ010000352.1:4754-6164 GCA_964516245.1 uncultured bacterium
GGTGACGACGAAGGGTTGGCAGAACTCTTGGTTGTATACGTTGAGGTTGGGAACCAATTTACAATGGATTATGGCGATATTGATGAAGAATACTATAATAAAATGGAGGACGCTTTTCAAAAGGCAACAAACCACTTGCTTGCTATGAAACGCAGGAAAAAGGACATTGACAATTATAGAAAGAGGTTACGAAAGGTTGTTCGTTCCACAGAAGGAATTGGATGGGGATATCACGATGGCTTATCTGGTATGTTTTATGATGCGTTTGGAAAGATTTGAAGAGGAGAACCAAAGACAATGTCACGTACTACGATAGACAACCTAGAAGTTACGCCGGAGCATCTTACCCACAGAATTCAAGACTGGCAGGACCGGCTTTCCAATCTCTATTCGATGATTGAGGAGTGGGTAAAGCAAGAAGAAGGCTATCACATGCGTCGCCTGACGAATGTCAAAATGTATGAGGAAATCATGCAGCGCTACTCACTCATAAGAAGGAAGAACGCATTGCGCAAAGGCGGGAATTGAATGACCATGCATATTTCCTCTTCATGTTCTCTCGTCTTGAAGATCAAATTCGGGAGGAATCAAGCCGGCTTATTCAAGCTAAACAAAGTGGAATTGAACACTGGAAAAGACGGTGAGCATGGGACCTACTCCCTGATGAGAAAGACTCTGATAGGATCACGTTCAAGGATCGGTTGTCTCTCCTCGTAGATCGTGGAACACACACATTGGAACAAGTGATTTGAACCCAAATCAAATATTTAAGTCATTTTGGGCAGCCGTATTGTAAAAATTCACCAAAATTGTAAAATATAGATATCCTATTTTGGGGAGATGATCTATATGATACTAAATCAATTTCCTATTTCTCGCCGCACGTTGCTGAAAGGCACAGGTGCGGCGTTGGCCTTGCCCTGGCTCGAAGCCATGATGCCCAGACAGGCTTTGGCAAGCGGTGATACAATCGCTTCGCCCACTCGCATGGGTGTATTGTTTATGCCCAATGGGGTGCATCCCGAATTGTGGACGCCCAAGGGCGAAGGCAAAGATTTCGAACTTTCCCCAACCTTGCAGCCGCTCTCTGATTTGAAAGACGATATTTTGGTGTTAACCAATTTGTGGAATCAAGCCACAAAAACCGGAGACGGGCATTATGTGAAATGCGCCGGATTTTTAACCAGCACCACCATCAACAAAACCGTCGGTGTGGATTTGAACAGCAACGGAATCTCGATGGATCAGCTGGCGGTGAAAAAAGCGAAGCATCCCACTCCACTACCTTCGTTAGAACTGGGCACCGAACCGGTGCGCACCGGTGTGGATGCGGTGGTTGGCTATACCCGCGTGTATGGAGCGCACATCGCCTGGCGCACCCCCACCAGCCCGCTGGCGAAAGAGATCAAT